>JAJFJX010000009.1 GCA_021773655.1 Panacagrimonas sp. | reverse complement strand
TCGCCGCCATCGATCGCAGCCGCCAGACCGCGTTTGATCGCTTTCTGTACGCGCTGGGCTGCCCGCAGGTGGGCCAGTCCACGGCGCGCGACCTGGCCCTTCATTTTGCCGATCTGGCCAGCCTGCTGGCGGCCGTCGAACGCGACGCGCTCACCGCCGCGACGCCCGACCTCAAGGACAAGGACCGTTATCCAGAGCTGCGCAGGGTGCCGGACGTGGGGCCGACGGTAGCAGCCCACGTGGTCAACTTCTTCACCGAACCTCGCAACCGCGAAGTGGTCCGGCAACTGGTCGCACCGGTCGCCGAAGGCGGTTGTGGAATCCACTGGCCGGCACCGCTCGCCGCCGCCGGCGATGCGCTGGCCGGCAGGACGCTGGTGATCACCGGCACCCTGCCGGGGCTGAGGCGCGAGCAGGCCGCGGCCTGGATCCAGGCGCAGGGCGGGCGGGTGGTCGCTTCGGTCTCGGCCAAGACCGATTACCTGCTAGCCGGCGAGGCGGCCGGGTCCAAGCGCGAAAGGGCGGAGAAGCTCGGCGTCACGGTGCTGGACTGGGAAGCCCTGCAGGCGCTGGTCAAAGCGACCCCGGGTGCCGGATAGTGTTCGCGTGTATGGGCCTGCGCACGATGATCGAACCCATGCGCCGCCGGTCAGTCCCGGATGCCGGTGGAGTCTGGCTAGGGTGCCTTGTCGGCCGTTTCCCGCCGGCTGTCCTGCTGAGCCCGACCGACGCCATGGATGCAGCAATGATTCGGCCCATCGCTGTCACGGGCGCAGCGGCCCCGATTTTTTCGTCCCAAATCTTTCAAGGAGAGTACTCATGTGGCAGAAAAGCTTGATCGCGCTGGCGCTGGCCGGTTCCGTGACGCTGGTCGGATGCGGTGGTGGCAGCAGTGGCGGCGGCAGCGGCAGCAACAACAACAACGACGGCAGCAATCCCCCCGCTCCGACGGCGCGCAATGATGTCAGCGGTTCGCTCGATGCGGTCCAGGGGCCGGTGTCCATCAAAGTGCTCCGCCCGCTGGCCACGGCCACGGCTGGCACCCCGGTGTCCGGCGTGGTGGCCTGCGTCGACCAGATCGTGATCGGTGACACCTTCGACATCCTCGACCTGCTCGCTGCTCGGGCAGACGTCAGCAGCAGCTTCCAGGGTTCGGCCGCGCTGGTGCAGACGGAACTGACCAATCTGGTGGCCGACCTCCAGGGCCTGCTGTTCTCGCTGGCCGGGGGTGCCGGTTGCGGCGACGTGATCCCGGTGCAGGGTGACTTCACGACCAATCCACTGGCCGGTACGCCGCTGGAAGACTTTGCCGCCACGCTGCTGTCCACCCTGGGCCTGGTGCAGGGGCAGCTTTCCGGTTCCGGCGTGCTCGACCTGAGCGTGCTCACTGCTCTGGTCGGCCAACTCGCCGACGGCTATGCGTCGGCGCTGGAGTTCCTGCCGGTCGATGCCATTTCGGCACCGGTGGTCGGTCCGTCGCTGACCCTGGTGGGGACTGCGCTCTATGATCTGGAAGATACGGTCGGAGCGGCAGACAGCGGTGACCTGACCGCAGTTGTGGCGCAGATCACGGCCACCGTCGGGCACCTGCTCAACGGCCTGCTGACGGATGTGCTGCCGATCAATCAGCTCGAACTGCTTGGCGTTGTCGGCGGCGGCAACCCGCTCAGCGGCCCGATCACTGCCGCGTTGGATCAGCTCAACTCCCTGCTCTCCAGCGGTTTGTCCAACACCGTGCCGGATCTGGGTGGTGACGCCCTGACCGGGGTCATCCAATCGCTGCTGACGCCCCTGATCGGCGTGATTCCGGGGGTGGATGGCGGTGAACCCACGGTGGTGCTCACCACCCTGCTCGCGCAGATCACCGGCGTGCTCGGTGGCGGCACCGGCGGCCTGCCGATTCCGCTGGTCGGCCCTGCGGCGCTCAACGATGCACTGGCGCAGATCACCAGTCTGCTGTCCGGGGCCAGTACCCTGGACAGCCCGCTGGCGCCGCTGATCGACACGCTGCTGGGCCTGCTCTCCGGCGTTCTCGGAGACTTGGGGAACTGAGACCCCGATCCCATCAGATCTGCGTTACTGCCACTGCAGTCCAACGAGCCCCGGCATCCGCCGGGGCTTTTTCTTTTGCGGCCTCCTGGGTCGGAAGGATCGCTCCGGAAGGGCCATCGTTGATTCAGTGGGCCGGCCGCCATCGAAGTTGCTCACTTCGATGGATCGGGAGGCTCCTGTTCATCATCGGCCGCCTCGGTCCACTGCGCGGGCAGCGACTTGCCGGGCTTGACCCCGAGCTTGCGCAGCATTTCGGCCTGTCGGATCACGTTGCCGCGGCCTTCGCAGAGTTTCTTGCGCGCCTCGTAGTAGCTGTTCTGGGCCTGCTGAATTCGATCGCCGACCTCCTGCAGATCGGCCACGAACCCCACCAGCTTGTCGTACAGCTCGGCGCCGCGGCTGGAGATGTCGCGTGCGTTACGGCTCAGGTCCTCCTGGCGCCACAGGTTTGCCACCGTGCGCACCACGAACAACAGGGTGCTGGGGCTGACCAGCAGCACGTTCTTTTCCCAGGCATGCTGGAACAGCTCGGCGTCGTGGGTCACCGCCACCGTGAAGGCCGGCTCCAGCGGCACGAACATCACCACGAAGTCCAGCGACCTGAGGTCGTAAAGAGACTGGTAGTTCTTGTCCGACAGGCCCTTGATGTGGGCGCGGATCGAAGCCAGATGGCGCTTGAGCGCGGCCTGACGCGCGCCGTCGTCGTCGGCCGCCGCAAAGGCGCGGTAGTCCGGCAAGGTCATCTTGGAATCCACCACCAGATGGCGTTCGCCCGGCAGCCGGATCACCACGTCGGGAATCGCCGTGCCCTGTGCGCCGCCGACGCCGCCCTGCCGGACGTAGTGCTGGTCGCGCAGCAGCCCGGCGCGCTCTAGTACGTCGTCGAGGATGATCTCGCCCCAGTTGCCCTGCGCCTTGCGATCGCCCTTGAGCGCCAGGGTCAGGTTCTGCGCCTCCAGGCTGAGCGTGGTGTTGAGCCGGGCGAGCTGGCGCACCTGTTCAGCCAGCGCGCTGCGGTCCTTGCCTTCGTTGACGTAGACCTCCTCGACCTTGCTCTGGAAGCTGCGCAGCCGCTCCTGCAGGGGATTGAGCAACTGGCCCAGATTGACCTGGTTCTGCTCGGTGAACTTGCGCGACTTCTCGTCGAGGATCTCCGCCGCCAGCGTCTTGAATTGCAGGCCGAGCTGCTCGCGCGCCTCGCCGAGCAGGGCGAGCTTTTCCTGCGATTGCTGGCGCTCGGCGTCCAGCAGCGTGCGGTATTCGCGCAGTTCGGCCTGCGTCGCCGCCAGGTGCCGGGCCAGGGCCTGGTATTGCGCGGATTGTTCGCGCGCGGTGGTCCGGCTGCGTTCCTGCTCGGCCACCAGCTCGGCCCGCAGCTCGGCCAGCCGGTGGTCGCGCTCCAGCAACTGGGTGCCGACCTGATCGCGCAGCTCGGCCAGGCGTGCGGCCTCGGCCTGCAGCGGCTGCAGGTGCTCGACCTGCGTACGCAATTCCTGCAGACGCGCCTGTTGCGCCTGCAGACGTGACTCGGCGCCGGTCGCTCGATCAGCCGTCGCACGTTCGAGTTCGCGCGATGCCTGCAGTGCGGCCTCGGCGCGCGTCCTGGCACGCGACAGCATCACCAGGGTCACCAGCAGCGTGATGAGCAGGGCGCCGACCACGCCGGCGACCGCCAGCACATGGGCGAGCGGCAGGGCAGAGAGATCGACCGGATTCATGGACGCAATGACGACAACGGCGGGACAATCCTTCAGTCTGCCAGAGCCGGTCGCGGCACGGTCGTCGAGGCATCGGTGTCCGGGCCGCGCGGTGACGCCGTTTCGACACGGATTTCAGATACCATATTCGGCTATCCGCATAGACGGATGCGGCAGCGCTCCTTCCGCACCCGCTCCGCCCCCGTCACCGAATCCCTGGGAGTCCCGATGTCCGAAACCCTGTTCACGTCCGAGTCTGTCTCCGAAGGTCATCCGGACAAGATGTGCGACCAGATCTCCGATGCCATTCTCGATGCCTACCTGGCGCAGGACGCCGATGCACGCATCGCCTGCGAGACGCTGACCAAAACCGGCATTGCGATGCTGGCCGGCGAGGTCAAGGTGATCAAGGGCGTGCACATCGACTCCGAAGCCATCGTGCGCAGGGTGATCGCCGATATCGGCTACTCCCACTCCGACCACGGCTTCGATGCCGAAACCTGTGCCGTGCTCAACGGCCTGGGCAAGCAGTCCCTGGACATCAACCGCGGCGTCGATCGCAAGGATCGCAAGAAGATGGGCGCCGGCGACCAGGGCCTGATGTTCGGCTTTGCCACCCGCGAGACCGCCGAACTGATGCCGGCGCCGATCCAGTACGCGCACCGCCTGGTGGAAAGGCAGGCGCAGCAGCGCAAGTCGGGCAAGCTCGGCTGGCTGCGTCCGGATGCAAAGAGCCAGGTCACCCTGCGTTACCGCGACGGCAAGCCGGTGGCCGTCGACGCGGTGGTGCTGTCCACCCAGCACGCACCCGAGGTCAAGCAGAAGGACCTGGTGGAAGCGGTGATGGAGCAGGTCATCAAGCCGGTGCTGCCGGCCAGGCTGCTGCACAAGGGGACCAAGTTCCACATCAATCCCACCGGTCGCTTCGTGGTCGGCGGTCCGATGGGCGACGCCGGCCTGACCGGGCGCAAGATCATCGTCGACACCTACGGCGGCTACGCGCGCCACGGCGGCGGTGCGTTCTCCGGCAAGGATCCGTCCAAGGTCGACCGCAGCGCCGCGTATGCCGCGCGCTACGTGGCCAAGAACCTCGTGGCTGCCGGTCTGGCCGACAAGGTCGAGGTGCAGGTCAGCTACGCCATCGGCGTGGCCGAACCGACCTCGATCGCCATCGAGACCTTCGGCACCGGCAAGCTCGATCCGGTCAAGCTGGAAAAGCTGGTACGCAAGCACTTCGATCTGCGCCCCTACGGCATCATCGAGATGCTCGACCTGCTGCACCCGATCTACCGCGCCACCGCCGCTTATGGTCATTTCGGACGCAAGCCGCAGACCATCAAGTACACCTGCGCCGAGACCGGCAAGCTGCACGCCTTCACCGGTTTCACCTGGGAGCGGACCGACCGCGCCGAGGCGCTAAAGGCCGACGCCGGGGTACGTTGAGGGCCAGGGGCCAGCGAGGGAGAAGCGCGCAGCGGCGGCGGGCAGTGCCCCTGCAGCCAAACTTTCTGCCGCGGCTTGTGGCAATGACAATGACGTGCGTGTAGTCGACGACCTGTAGCAGGGGACGCACTCGCGGCCCCGGCCGTCATCGCGAGTCGGTCCTCGGCGGTCCGGAATGCAGGGGCTCAGGCTCAAAAAAACCCCGGCCTTCGCAGGCCGGGGCGGTGCAGGTGCATCCGTTCGAGGTGCGCAGTTACGCCAGGTCGAAACGGTCGGCGTTCATCACCTTGGCCCAGGCGGCGGCGAAGTCTTTGACCATCCTGGCCTCGCCATCGCCGCAGGCATAGACCTCGGCCAGCGAGCGCAGCTCGGAGTTGGAACCGAACACCAGGTCGGCGCGGGTGGCGGTCCACCGGGCCTTGCCGGTCTTGCGATCAACTCCCTCGTAGACGCCGGCCTCTGCGGACGGGCTCCACCGGGTGCTCATGTCCAGCAGGTTGACGAAGAAGTCGTTGCTCAGCGCGCCGACGCGATCCGTGAACACGCCGTGACGGGTGCCGCCGGTGTTGGCGCCCAGCGCGCGCATGCCGCCGACCAGCACGGTCATTTCCGGCGCGGTCAGGGTCAGTAACTGCGCCTTGTCGAGCAGCATTTCCTCGGCCGGCACGCCCAGGCCCTTGCAGGCGTAGTTGCGAAAGCCATCGGCCAGCGGTTCCAGCGGTTTGAACGAGTCGGTGTCGGTCTGTGCCTGGCTGGCGTCGGTGCGTCCCGGCGAGAACGGCACGCTGAGGCTGTGACCGGCCTTCTTCGCGGCTTCTTCCACCGCGGCGCAGCCCCCGAGCACGATGACGTCGGCCAGCGACACCTTCTTGCCGCCGCCCAGTGCGCCGTTGAAGTCTGTCTGCACCTTTTCCAGCGTCTTGAGGGCCTTGGCCAGTTCGGTCGGCTGATTGGCTTGCCAGTCCTTCTGCGGCGCCAGGCGAATGCGCGCGCCGTTGGCGCCACCGCGCTTGTCGGAACCGCGGAAGCTGGAAGCCGCGGCCCAGGCCGTCATTGCCAGTTCGGTCACCGACAGGCCGCAGGCCAGCAGCTTGGCCTTGAGCGCAGCGGCATCGGTGTCGTCGATCAGCCTGTGATCGACCTTCGGCACCGGGTCCTGCCAGATCAGTTCTTCGGACGGCACCAGCTTGCCGAGGTAGCGCGACACCGGGCCCATGTCGCGATGCGTGAGCTTGTACCAGGCGCGGGCGAAGGCATCGGCGAATTCGGCCGGATTGGCGTGGAAGCGGCGCGAGATCTTCTCGTAGGCCGGGTCCATGCGCATGGCCATGTCGGCGGTGGTCATCATCAGCGTGACCTTCCTGGAGGGGTCGTGAGCCGCCGGCGCCAGGTCCTTGTCGGCCGGGTCCTTGGGGTGCCACTGGAAAGCGCCGGCGGGACTCTTGCCCAGTTCCCACTCGTAGCCGAACAGCACGTCGAAGTAACCCATGTCCCACTTCACCGGGTTGGCGGTCCAGGGGCCCTCGATGCCGCTGGTGATGGCATCGTCGCCCAGGCCGCTGCCGTGCTTGCTGGCCCAGCCGAAACCCATCTGCTCGATCAGACCGGCCTCGGGTGCTGCGCCGACATGGGATTCGAGGCCGGCGCCATGTGCCTTGCCGAAGGTGTGGCCGCCCGCGGTCAGCGCCACGGTCTCCTCGTCGTTCATCGCCATGCGGGCGAAGGTCTCGCGGATGTCGCGCGCGGAGGCCAGCGGGTCGGGCTTGCCATCCGGGCCCTGCGGGTTGACGTAGATCAGGCCCATCTGCACCGCGCCCAGCGGATTGGCCAGCTCGCGATCACCGGAGTAACGGCTGTTGGCCTTGTCGCTGGTGGCCAGCCACTCGGCCTCCGGGCCCCAGTCGATGTCCTGGCCGGGTTCCCAGACATCGGCTCGGCCGCCGGCAAAGCCGAAAGTCTTGAAGCCCATGGATTCGAGCGCGACATTGCCGGTGAGCACCAGCAGGTCGGCCCAGGACAACTTGTGGCCGTACTTCTGCTTGATCGGCCACAGCAGGCGGCGGGCCTTGTCCAGGTTGCCGTTGTCCGGCCAGCTGTTGAGCGGGGCGAAGCGCTGCTCGCCGGTGCCGGCGCCACCGCGGCCGTCGGCGATGCGGTAGGTGCCGGCGGCGTGCCAGGCCATGCGGATGAAGAACGGACCATAGTGACCGTAGTCGGCCGGCCACCAGTCCTGGGAATCGGTCATCAGCGCGTGCAGATCCTTGACCACCGCATCGAGGTCCAGGGTCTTGAATGCTTCGGCGTAGTCGAAGTCCGCACCCATCGGGTTGGACCTCTCCGAGCGCTGGTGAAGAATCCGCAGGTTGAGTTGGTTGGGCCACCATTTGGCGTTGTTGCGGCCTCCGGCCATCGTGTGCCGGTTATCGCCGTGCATGACAGGACATTGCGCATCATTGGACATTCGGTGGTTCTCCTCTGCTGCTCGTTATGGGGACTGCCTCAGTGCGCGAGAGTCTGGGGGTCCCTCTCCGGTCGCGCAAATGAATTCTGACGATCAGCTCCATAGCCTCAGCGACGGGGCGCAAACCCTGCGCTGCACCCAGGCGTCACGATCACGCGGAACCTCCGGCGGGACGGCGCACGATCCGGCTCTCGGCTCTCGGCTCTCGGCTCTCGGCTCTCGGCTCTCGGCTCTCGGCGCGATCCGGTCCTGCGGGATCCGCGGTCAGACGGCGCTGATGCGGCACCCCGGCGTGGCGCAGGCGGCGAGGCGGGCCTGCGCGATGCGTAATGATGGGGCGATGCGGTGACCGCGGGGCTCGTGCCGGCCGTCGGTGCGAACGGCGGCAAGGCCGCGCTGATCGCGTTCTGCCGGCGCCGGGATCGGCTGGTCGCTTTCAAAACCGCAGGCGCGTGGTCACCCTCGATGCCCTGCCGGCCGCCGTCGGTGGCAAGGTGCTCAAGTACCGTCTGTGCGAGAGGTCCGAATGAACCCCACCGTCACCCTGCAATCGCTGTTCGAACTGGCCGCGCAAGCCGGCGCCCTGTTGCTGTCCCGCGGCCAGACCGTGGTGGTGGCGGAGACCTCGGCCGGCGGCCTGGTGTCCGCCGGGCTGCTGGCGGTGCCGGGTGCGTCGCAGTTCTACGTGGGCGGCGCCGTCCCCTATTCGTTCGAGTCGATCCGGGCACTGGTCGGACTGGACATGAAGGCGCTGTGGAAACAGCAGGGCATTCGCTCCAGTTCCGAGCCCTATGCGGCGCTGCTGGCCAGAACCCTGCGCGACAAACATCCCGGCACCACATGGGGTGTCTCGGAAACCGGCGCTGCCGGCCCCTCCGGCAATCGTTACGGAGACCCGGCCGGGCACAGTTGCATGGCGATCGACGGGCCGCTGAATCTCGTTCGCACCCTGAGGACCGGCCAATCCGGCCGCCATGCCAACATGCTGAGCTTTGCGCAGGGCACCTTGGGGCTGCTGGTCGAGGCGCTGGGGCAGGACGGCGAAGCGGCGTGATTGCAGCGTGATAGCGGCGTGATCCGGGCGGACATGGCTCGGCCCGGCCATGGCCCGGATCGATCATGCATCGCCTTTGCTCGGCATGCCGCATTTCGCCTCCTGCGGCTTAACATGACGAAAGGATCATCTGCACGCACAGGCATATGGACGCCCGCATGGACACCCCATGGTCGATGACCGTCGCGCGGTGGCTGGTCGTCGCCGGACTCGCGCTGGGCGGAGCGGCCCGTGCCGCCGGGGTTCAAGCGCCATCGCTGGCCTTGCTGGAAGATCCGTCGCGGTCGTTGCGCATCGAGCAGGTGGCGCGGCCCGGGGCGGCATTCAGGGCGATCGACGCGCCTTCCCCCAGCCTGGGCCTGAGCGCATCGGCATGGTGGCTGCGCATCGACGTTCCGGCGTCCGACAGTTCGCGGTTGCTGAGCCTGCCCTACACGCAGAACGATGATCTGATCCTGTACCGGCCGCATGCCGATGGCGGCTGGAGCGCAGAGCAGGCCGGTGATCACCAGGCCCTGGCGCAACGCGCGCTGATCCACCCCCATCCGCTGTTCATGCTCGAACCGGGCTTCGCCGGCCGGCTGTATCTGCGCGCGCAGTCGTCCGGCGCGCTCAGCCTGCCACTGGAACTGTGGGACGAGCGCGCGTTCTGGCGCCAGAACCTGCGCGATCAGCTCGCCTACGGCTTCTATTACGCGGTGCTGCTGGCGCTGGCGATCTACAACGCCTTCCTGTGGGCGCTGATCCGCGACCGCGCCTATCTCTACTACGTGCTCTACCTGGTGGGACTGGTCGTCTTTCAGGGGGCTTACAGCGGCCACGCCGCCTGGCTGCTGTGGCCGCATTCGGCGCTGCTGGGCAACGCCGGAACCTTGTTGGGTCTTTGCGCCACGCTGGGCTTCGGTGCCGCCTTCGTCGCCAACATGGCGCGCACGTCGAGCCGCGTGCCGCGCTGGCATCGCGGCCTGCAGGGCCTGATGCTGGCGGCGCTGCTGGGCGCGCTGCTGCTGCTGCTGCATTACCGCCTGGCGATGATCCTGCTGCTGGTGGCGGTGGCCGCCTCGGTGCTGATCTTCCCGGCCGCCATCGTCTCGGCCTACCGCGCCGGCGTGCGGCAGGCGCGCTTTCTCATCCTCGGCCTGGCGGCGTTCCTGCCCGGCGTGGTGCTGCTGGTGCTGCGCACGCTGGGCCTGGTGCCCGGCACCTGGTGGACCGAGCACGCCTACCAGCTCGGCACCCTGGCCGAGGTGATGCTGCTGTCGTTCGCGCTGGCCGACCGCATCAAGCTGCTCGATGCCGAGCGCGACCGCGCCACCGCCGCGCTGGCCGCCCAGCGCGAGCGTGGTGCGCAGGCCCTGCTGGACACGCAGGACGCCGAGCGCCGGCGCATCGCCCAGGACCTGCACGACGGCCTCGGCCAGCAGTTGCTGGCGGTCCTCGGCGGCCTGCGCCGGCTGCCGGCCGAACTCAAACCGCCGCTGGATGCCGGCCTGCGCGAGGCCATCCAGGAAACCCGCCGCGTGGCGGCCAACCTCTATCCCAGCCAGCTCGACCGGCTGGGCCTGCGCGAAGCGCTCGAGGCCATGATGGCAACCCTGTTCGAGCCTGCCGGGATCGGCTACGTGCACGACATCGACGACCTCGACGACCTCGCACTGGACCCGCGCGACGCGCTGCAGGTGTTCCGGGTGGCGCAGGAGGCGCTGAGCAACGCGCTGCGCCATGCTGCCGCACGCCACGTCAGCCTGCGTCTGAAGCAGCTTGGGGGGCGGTACTGCCTGCAGATCGAGGACGACGGTCGCGGCATGCCGCCGCAAGCGCAGCGCAATCGGGGTCGCGGGCTGGACGGCATGCATGATCGTGCGCTGCGACTCGATGGCAATCTGCGCATCCTGCCGCAGCCCGGCGGCGGTACCCGCATCGAACTGGAGGCCCCGCTGCGCCATGCCTGAGTCGATCCTGATCGCCGACGATCATCCGATCTTCCGTCGCGGCCTGCGCGAGGTGCTGGCGGAGCGCGACGACTACGAGGTGGTCGCCGAGGCCGGCAACGGCGTCGAGGCGCTGCGCCTGATTCGCGAGGTGCATCCGCGCATCGCGCTGCTGGACATCTCCATGCCCCAGCTCGATGGCCTGGGCGTGCTGGCGCAGTCGCAGCGCTGGCCGGACCCGCCGATCTGCGTGATGCTGACCCTGCACGACGACCGCGCCTGGTTCAACCGCGCTTTCCGGCTCGGTGCGCAGGGCTATCTGCTGAAGGAAAACGCCGAGGCCGAGCTGCAGCGTTGCCTGCAGACGGTGCGGCGCGGCCAGCGCTACGTCGGCAGCGGCATCAGCTGGAAGCTCGACGACCGCGGCGAGCTGCACGCCATCGACCCCCTGTCCAGCCTCACCGCGGCCGAGCGCCGCGTGCTGCGACTGGTGGCCGAACACCGCTCCAGCCGCGAGATCGCAGAACTGCTCCACATCAGTCCGCGCACCGTGGACAACCACCGTGCACACGTTGCGGCCAAGCTCGACCTGCGCGGTGCCAATGCCCTGCTCAAGTTCGCACTGGATCACCGGCAGGAACTGTAGCGGCGCCTTCGCCCGGAATCCTGCGCAATTGAGCAGTCCTGCTCATGGCGCGGCCGGTGCGGGCCTTCGCAGACTCGGGCGATGGGCGACCCGGCATCCCTCAGTGATCGGCAGCGGCAGATCCTGCATCTGGTGGCGGCCGACTGGACCAGCCCGCACATCGCGCGGCACCTCGGGCTGAGCCCGCGCACGGTGGAAAACCATCGGGCCCATGCCTGCCGGCGCCTCGGCCTGCGCGGCAACCACGCGCTGCTGCGCTGGGCGCTGCTGCATGCGGGGTCCGGCCCCGCCGAGCCGATTGAGTAGATCTGCTCATGGTTCACCGCAGCCCATGCGCCTAGCGTGAGCGCATCTCATCGCGCCCCGGGGAATGACCGTGATCCGACCGCTGCTGCTTTGCACCCTGATTCCGACATCCATGTTCATCGCTGCCTGTGGCGGCGGCGGGGGCGGTGATGACGGCGGCGGCAACGTGCGGGTGCCCATCCCGACCAGCACCGCACAGGCCGTGCAGCAGCAATCCACCGCTGCGGCAGCACTCGAATCGCTGGTCGAAGAACTGATTGCGGGCGACAACGCCGCCAATACCGCACTCGACGAGGAACGCTACGCCGACTTCGACGCCTACTGGCGACAGGACTACCCAGACTGGGTGGACCGTTTCTCGGAGGCGGCGGACCGCTTTGCACAGACCGAGCAGAACCTGGCAATGCGGGCCTTGACCGAGGAGGCACGAAGCGCCGCTGCCAGCCCCGGTGAGGGCGATCCGGCGAGAGTGACGGCCAAGGTGGTGCCCTTGCCGATCGTGCTGCTGGCGGCCGCGACCTTCACCGGCATCGCGATCAAGGAGCGCGAGCGGCTGGCCCGCCTCAACGACAACGTCGACGAGGACGAGACCCAGGCCATCATCGATGCGCGCGCCACCTACCTGCGCGCCACCCAGGGCCTCAACCAGATCCAGGCGCAGGTGCGGGCGCAGGTGGACGTGGCCCAGGTCGAGGTGCTGCGGGGCCTGAAGACCGGCATCGAACATGCCCGCCAGTTCGCCACCGAGCAGGCGACGACGTTCTTCGGCAGCTACCTGCCCGAGACCCTCGGCGAGGTCGTGGACCTGTTCGACGAAGCCGGCAAGCTCGACGAGATCCGCGACAACGCCACCGTGCTGCTCAGCGACCCCGGCTGTGACGCCTCGGCGCGCAGCCGGTCGGCAACCGCGCCGGCCAAGGCACTGGAGGCGTTCCCGGTGTGCCGCGTGCGCTTCTGCGACGCCAGCGACCTCCAGTGCGACAACGTGCCGGAAGGACAATGGGCGACCAGCATCTTTGCCGACGGTTTCCTGCGCGACGAGGTGGTGGTCGATGTGCAGTCCGGGACCTTCAACGACGCCGATTTCACGCTGTTCACGCCCGAGGAAGCCGACGCCGCCCGCGACCCCGGCAACGGCGGTGGTGGTGGCGATGGCGGCGGCGGTTTCAACGAGCTGTCTTCTGCAAGCTTCACGCTGCGACTGACCGCCGATGGCGAACGCTTCATCGACCAGTCGCCCTTCTTCATTCCGGAATCGCGCAGCGTGGAAGTCAGCGGCACCCTGCTGCCGCCGCTGGGTCCGCAGGACTGCATCCCGCTGGCGAACCCGCCTTCGGACTTCGGCTTCGGCTTCCTCAGCCAGTCGCCGGCATCGGCCAGCACCCGCGTGTTCCGCCAGGTGGGCGGGCTGATCCGCGCCACCGACTGCGCGCAGTTGCC
>JAJFJX010000080.1 GCA_021773655.1 Panacagrimonas sp. | reverse complement strand
CTCCCCCGCGGGGCGCCGTTCGACCTTGCCACCCTGAGCCAGTTCGGGGTGTCGCCCCAGCTCGCCGCCCACTATGCCGACGGCGGGTGGCTCGTGCGCCTGGCCCATGGCGTCTATGCCTTCCCGAACGATGAGTTCGGGCTCTACGGTGCGCTGAAGTTCCTGCAACAGCGCGTGCCCGGCCTACACGTCGGCGGCAAGAGCGCCCTGGCCCTGCAGGGCGTGCGGCACAACCTGGGCAGCCGGGAGGTCTTGGTGCTGTGGGGCGACGGTCGTTTCGCGTTGCCGGCCTGGTTCACTTCGCGCTTTCCGGCCCGCTACGTCCACGCCCGCCTGTTCGACTGGCCGGACACGGCGCTGGTCGGCAAGACTCTGACCACGCCGCCTGGCCTGCCCGAGGATCTGCGGGTGGCAGCCCCCGAGCGTGCCGTTCTGGAGATGCTGTACGAAGCCGGCGTAAAGCAGAGCCTCGAAGAGTCCCGTAACCTCTTTGACGGACTGCGTTCCCCCCGCAAGGACTTGCTCGGGCAACTGCTGTCCTGCTGCGCCAGCGTGAAGGCCGTGCGCCTGTTCCTCACCTGGGCGCGCGAGACCAGCCTCGTGGATGTCGATGCCCTGCTGGAGCAGTACCCGGTTCGCACCGGCAGCAACACGCGCTGGATGAGCCGGCTCGATGACGGCACCTTGCTGAGCCTGAGACCTCATGGATAAGACCTACGCGGACACCGTTCGCCTGCTGCTGGCCGTCGCGCCCGACGTGTTCGCCAACGACATCTTCGCCATGAAGGGCGGCACGGCCATCAACCTCTTCGTGCGGGACATGCCGCGTCTGTCGGTGGACATCGACGTGGTGTACCTCCCGTGGCAGACGCCGCGCGACGAAGCGCTGCAAGCCATCAACCAGGAGCTGGCCGCCATCGCCACGCGCGTTGCGCCACTGGGCGTGCAGACACGCCTGGTTCGCGCCAAGGACCTGGGAGACACCAAGCTGATCGTCGAGAACGACGCCAGCCAGGTGAAGATCGAGGTCAACGTCGTGTTCCGAGGCAGCGTGCTGCCCATCGAGCGGCGGCCGCTGAGCGCCAAGACCAGCGATCTGTTCGGCGTCGAGTTCGAGCTGCCGGTTCTGGCACCGGACGAGCTGTACGCCAGCAAGCTGGTGGCCGCGCTGGATCGGCAGCACCCCCGCGACCTGTTCGACGTGTGGCAGCTCTACGAATCGGGCGACATCAGCGACGGCATGGTCGAGTGCTTCGTGATCTATCTGGCGGGCCACAACCGGCCGCCCCACGAAGTGCTGTTCGGCAACGACAAGGACATCGCCGGCGAGTACGAGCGGGCCTTTGTCGGCATGACCGAAGTGGACTGCTCCCTGGAGACACTGCTCGAAGCTCGCGCCAGGGTGCGGCGCGAGCTGCCACAGCGACTGAGCACCGCGCACAAGCAGTTTCTGAGCGGGCTGGTGCGCGCAGAACCGGACTGGTCGCTGGTGCAATGCCAACACGCCGCTCAACTGCCGGCACTGCGCTGGAAGCTGAGCAATCTCGAAACCTTCCGCAAGCGCCGTCCCGACGACTTCGCAGCGCAATCCGCCGCCCTCGACACCGGCTTGGGCCAGAGCTGACGAACGTCCCGCAGCGCCCCACTTGCCGGGATTGCCCCATGCCGCATTCATCGTGGCACCCGCGAAGCAGCGGCCCTATACCCAAAGGCTTCCGACAAAGGCCAAAGGGCTGGGAAGGGGCAAAGGAAGGGTGCCAAGGGGAAAGGCCCTATCCTGAAAAGGCCAAAAGGCGCCCCGAGCAGCCCGTCATCCGGGGTTCGCCATGCTCTCGCTGTTCCAGCGCAAAAGGGTGCCACCCACCGCCGGCACACCGCCCACCTCCGCCATCGAAACTCCGAAAGGGTCGATGCGGCCGGAGTCGGCCGCATCGCTGCTGGCCACGCCGCGCCGGCAGAAACTGCTGGAACACATCTGGCAGCGCACATCGCTCTCGCGCCGGCAGTTCGCCACGCTCTACCTCGCCCCACTGGAGCGCTACGCCGAGCTGGTCCAGCAGTTCCCGGCCTCCGAGAACCACCACCACGCCTATCCGGGCGGCATGCTGGACCACGGCCTGGAGATCGTCGCCTATGCGCTGAAACTGCGGCAGTCATACCTGCTGCCTGCGGGCGTCACGCCGGAGGCACAGGCGGCCCAGGCCGAAGCCTGGACCGCAGGCACGGCCTACGCGGCCCTGCTGCACGACATCGGCAAGATTGCGGTCGATCTGCACGTCGAGCATGCCGACGGCAGCCTCTGGCATCCCTGGCACGGCCCACTGCGAAAGCCCTACCGCTTCCGTTACCGAAAGGAGCGTGAGTACCGCCTGCACAGTGCCGCCACCGGGCTGCTCTACGCGTGCCTTCTCGATCGGGACATCTTCGACTGGCTCAGCGGCTATCCCGACCTCTGGGCCGCGCTGCTGTACGTGCTGGCCGGCCAGTACGAGCACGCCGGCACGCTCGGCGAACTGGTCGTGCAGGCCGACCAGGCATCGGTCGCCCAGGAACTCGGCGGCGATCCCAGCAAGGCGCTGGCGGCGCCCAAGCATGCGCTGCAACGCAAACTGCTCGACGGCTTGCGCTACCTGCTCAAGGAAGAATTCAAGTTGAACCAGGCCGGTCCGGCGGACGGTTGGCTGACCCAAGACGCTCTGTGGCTGGTGAGCAAGACCGTCTCCGACAAGCTGCGCGCCCATCTGCTGTCGCAGGGCATCGACGGCATCCCGGCGAGCAACACGGCGGTGTTCAACGTGCTGCAGGATCACGGCATCGTGCAACCGACGCCGGATGGCAAGGCGATCTGGAAGGCTACCGTCACCAGCGACGCCGGCTGGTCGCACGCCTTCACCTTCCTGAAACTCTCGCCGGCGATGATCTGGGATGCCGCTGACCGGCCGGCGCCGTTCGCAGGCCGAGTGCAGGTCGAGGAGGAACAGGCGGAGCCGCAGGCGCCGGCGGTGGCCGATGGGCCGCGCGTGGAAGGCACCGAAGCTGCGCCCGCGAGCGCGGCGCCGATCGCATCCGCAGCCATGGACACCGGCGTGGCCGCGCTACTCGACTTGCTGGGCGACACCGCTCCACCCACGGCACCGGAGATCCCGAGTTCCCCTGTTGCCGAGCCCGAGCCGGCCCCTTCGACCATGCCCCCGCCGCAGATGAGCCTCGCGCCTTCCCAGGATCGCGCGGCGCCCTCCGGAGCGCACTTCATGGCCTGGCTGCGTCAGAGCATCCAGACGCGCAAGCTCATCATCAACGACGCCAAGGCCCTGGTGCATACCGTCGCCGGTACGACCTACCTCGTCAGCCCCGGCGTGTTCCAGCGCTACGCGCAGGAGTACCTTCAAGTCGCCGCGCTGGCCAAGCAGGAGAAGCTGGAGGGTTGGCAGTGGGTGCAGAAGCGCTTCGAGAAGCTGGGACAGCACCGCAAGCAGCCCAGCGGGCTGAACATCTGGACCTGCGAAGTCACGGGGCCGCGCAAGTCGCGCCGGCTGCACGGCTACCTGCTCGCCAGCCCGGAGGCGCTGTTCCGGGAGACGCCGCCAGACAACCCATACCTGCGGCTCCTCAACGAGGCCGCAAAGCGCGAAGATTCAGCCCTTGGGGGCAAGGACAACGACGATCAGGGGTAGGCATGCGGCCGCCGCGCGGGCCGGCTTCAATCCGAGGATGGGGCCGACTCTGCCAGCTTGGCTTCGGTCAGAGTCATCAAGTGGGCGGAACTGCATTTCAGCGCACGGGCAATCTTGAGGATGAGAGGGAGCGTGGGGACATGCTCGCCGCGCTCGATCTTGCCCATGTGCGACCGTTCGATGCCGGCCATGTGGGCCAGCGTTTCCTGAGCGATGCCCTGGTTGGTTCTTTCTTCCCGCACGGCAGCCCCAAACGCGATGGCTGGTTCCGCTTCGTAGGTAGTGGTGCCGGTGGGGCGGCCCCTTTGGATCGAACGCTTTGGCATTGCCAAGAGCGTCGAACACGGTCACGATTTAAACCACGTTAAACTTAACTCATTCAACGGCTTCGAGATCAGTTGCCACGAGTTCACCGCCTGGGGGGAGCTGGACGTGGAATCGAGTGACATCACCGCCGAAATTCGCATGGCCGTCCTCGGCGAATGGGTGCCTCCCCAGCTCGCCGACGTGCTCGCCCTGCAGCGTGCCGAAGAGCCGGAGACTCATGCCGTCCTGGCCGGCTGGACAGATCCCGGTCGAGGCGCGGAGCTGCCGGACGACGGCTTCGACTTCGCCTTGTCTGCGGTTTCCCGGCAGTGGCCTGGCTGGGTATGCGAACCGCTGTGGCATGACACGCTGGCGGTCGCCGTGGCCAAGCGCTCCCACCTGCTGGCCTACCGTGAAGTGCCGTGCGGTGAAGTGCTCAAGCAGCCCTTGATCTGCTCGCAGTCCACGGCCGATGAACCATGGCGCATGACCGAGCAGCGCGTGTTCGAGAACGCGCTGCAGGAGCGGGAGCAAACGGTGGAGACATTCGATGTGGCGATGACGCTGGTTGCCGCCGGGTACGGGATCGCCATTGCGCCTGCCGCGAGACTGGCGAGCTACCTACGCCGAGGCATCGCCGTG
>JAJFJX010000079.1 GCA_021773655.1 Panacagrimonas sp. | reverse complement strand
CGGATCACCGCCGGCGCCACGGCCGAAGAAGCCCACCGTACCCACCGCGTTGCCATGCGCCACCACCGCATTGACCACGCCGTCGACGCGGGCGATGAGCTGGTCGTCCGGCACCAGGGTGGGGTGGACGCGCATCGACACGCCGGATTCGTCACGTCGGGTCAGACCCAGCAGCTTGATGCGGTAACCCAGCGCCTGCGCGGCCTGGATGTCCTGCGCGCCGATCTTCGAGATGCCTTCGCAGTACACCGACTTGAACGCCAGCGGCATGCCGAATGCGATGCTGGCCAGCAGCGCCAGCTTGTGCGCCGAGTCCACACCGCCGATGTCGAAGCTCGGGTCGGCCTCGGCGTAGCCCAGCCTCTGGGCGTCGGCCAGCGCCTCGGCAAAGCCCTGCCCCTTCATCGTCATCTGCGTGAGGATGTAGTTGCAGGTGCCGTTGATGATGCCGGCGACGCTGTCGATACGGTTGCCCGCCAGGCCCTCGCGCACGGCCTTGATGACGGGGATGCCGCCGGCCACCGCCGCCTCGAAACCCAGCGCGACGCCGGCGTGGTTGGCGGCGGCGAAGATCTCGTTGCCGTGCTCGGCCAGCAGCGCCTTGTTGGCGGTGACCACCGGCCGGCCGCGCTCGATGGCGGCCAGCATCACCTGCCTGGCAACGGTGTAGCCGCCCATGACTTCGACGAACACGTCGACCTCGGCTTGGCGCACGCAGTGCAGCGCATCGTGGCTGACCTCGATGCCGTCCAGCGGTTCGTCATTGCGATCGGGGTCCCGGGTGGCGACGTGCGTCACCTGCAGGCGACGGCCGAGGCGGTTCTGGATCTCGTCGGCGTTGCGGCGCAGCACGCGCAGCACGCCCTGGCCGACGGTTCCCAGGCCGAGCAGGCCGATGCGGACAGGCGTCATGACTTGGGTCCTTCCTTGAGCATTTTGCGGATTCCCCGCACCGCCTGGCGCGTGCGGTGTTCGTTTTCGATCAGCGCGATGCGCACGTGGTCGTCGCCGTACTCGCCAAAGCCGATGCCCGGCGACACGGCGACCTTGGCCTCGTTCATCAGCAGCTTGGAAAACTCCAGCGAACCCATGGCGCGGAAGGCCTCGGGAATCTGCGCCCACACGAACATCGTGGCCTTCGGCTTGTTCACCTTCCAGCCGGCGGCGTTGAGGCCCTCGCAGAGCACGTCGCGGCGCTGCCGGTACATGTGGCGAACCTCGGCCACGCAGTCCTGCGGACCTTCCAGCGCGGTGATGGCGGCAACCTGGATCGGCGTGAACATGCCGTAGTCCAGGTAACTCTTGATGCGGCCCAGCGCGCCGACCAGGGTCGGGTTGCCGACCATGAAGCCGACCCGCCAGCCCGGCATGTTGTAGCTCTTGGACAGGGTGAAGAATTCCACCGCCACGTCCTTGGCCCCCGGCACCTGCAGCACCGAGGGCGCGGTGTAGCCGTCGAACACGATGTCGGCATAGGCCAGGTCGTGGATCAGCCAGATGCCGTTTTCGCGGCACAGCGCCACCGCCTTTTCGAAAAAGGCAAGATCCACGCACTGCGTGGTCGGGTTGCCGGGGAAGTTGAGGATCAGCATCTTCGGCGCCGGCCAGGTTTCCTTGATGGCCCGTTCCAGTTCCTCGAAGAAGTCCACCTCCGGCGTCAGCCGCACGTGGCGCACATCGGCGCCGGCCAGCACCACGCCGTAGGGATGGATCGGATACGCCGGATTGGGCACCAGCACCACGTCGCCGGCGGCCAGGGTGGCAAACGCCAGGTGCGCCAGGCCCTCCTTGGAGCCGATGGTGGCGATCACCTCGGAGTCGGGGTCGAGGTCGATGTCGTAGCGCGTCTTGTACCAGCGGCTCATCGCCCGGCGCAGGCGCGGCACGCCCTTGGACACCGAATAGCGGTGGGTGTGGTTGCCGTCCTCGTCGTGCACCTCGGGGCGCACGTAGTCGCTCTCGGTGCCGCGCACCGCGCACTCGACCAGCTTGTCGACAATGTGCTTGGGCGTGGGCTGGTCCGGATTGCCCATCGAAAAGTCGATGACGTCGTCGCCGCGGGCGCGAGCCGCCTTCTTCAGATCACCGACGATGTTGAAGACGTAGGGTGGCAGGCGCTGGATGCGCGGAAAATTGGTATTCACGTCGGAACCACGACCCTTGGGGTCGCCAGGCCGGAACAGGGCCGCGTATTAGACACGCAAGGGCCCCGGGTCGCAATGAAAACAAGGGCCTTCCAGTTGCGGCGCGACCGGACGACAGCCTGCGCAGCCCATCTGCCGAAGCTCTGCGCGAACAGCTCGTCCCGCGACCTCCAGCGCGTGCGGACCGGCAACGGGCATGTCACGGCCGATCAGCCCCTCAGCCCCCGTCCCCCGAAGGAAAATGCCGGTGCCGGCCGGGCTCGACGGCCGCGGTCGGGCGCAAGGCTCGCTCGTGCTGCAGTCGTGCTGCATCCCTCCAGGACATGGTTCGCGAGCGGATTCCGGTGTCTGGCAAGGCGCGACGATCCCTCATGGACGAGGCCTCCTGCCGGGCCTGCGGCAGACAGGCGCAACACCCACAGGGGCAAAGGGATTCGCGCGAGTCCCTTCGAGCAGGCGCGCAGCACTGCTCTAGAATGCGCGGCCTCAATCCCCGCGGCCCGATACGTTTCCATGAGCATTCACCACCGCCTGATCATCCTGGGTTCCGGCCCCGCCGGTTACACCGCCGCCGTCTACGCCGCGCGGGCCAATCTGGCCCCGGCGCTGATCACCGGTCTCGAACAGGGCGGCCAGCTGATGACCACCACCGAGGTCGACAACTGGCCCGGTGACGTCGAGGGCCTGATGGGCCCGGACCTGATGGAGCGCATGCGCCGCCACGCCGAGCGCTTCGACACGCAACTGGTGCATGACCACGTCCACCAGGTGGACCTGGGGCAGCGACCGTTCCGGCTCCGGGGCGACGCCGGCGCATACACCGCCGATGCCCTGATCATCGCCACCGGTGCTTCGGCGCGTTACCTGGGCCTGGATTCCGAGACCCGCTATCGCGGCCAGGGCGTCAGCGCCTGCGCGACCTGCGACGGCTTCTTCTACCGCAACCAGGACGTGGCAGTGATCGGCGGTGGCAACACCGCGGTCGAAGAGGCGCTATACCTGTCCAACATCGCGCGCAAGGTCACCGTGGTGCATCGCCGCGACCGGTTCCGTGGCGAGAAGATCCTGCAGGACAAGCTGTTCAGGCGCGCCGAGGAAGGCAAGGTCGAGATCGTCTGGAACGCCACGCTCGACGAGGTGCTCGGCGACGATGCCGGTGTCCGCGGCATCCGCATACGCGGCGTCGCCGACGGGGCCACCCGCGAGATCGAACTCAAGGGCGTGTTCATCGCCATCGGCCACACGCCCAATACCGAGCTGTTCAAGGCTCAGCTCGACATGGCCGGCGGCTACATCAAGGTCCGTGGCGGCGCCGACGGCAATGCCACCGCCACCAGCGTGGCGGGCGTGTTCGCGGCCGGTGACGTGACCGATCACGTCTACCGCCAGGCCATCACCAGCGCGGGCACGGGCTGCCAGGCCGCGCTGGACGCCGAACGCTTTCTGGACGCGGCTGCCGGACTTTCCTGAACCTGAAACGGCCGGATGTCGCTCCGGGCAGGCAGCCGCCCCGGGATGTCCTTCTGCCGGGGGGCCCGGCGAACCGACCGAAACCTGTCTTGCGTGGAGCCACCCCGCATGCCGGGAACATGCACGGGTCTGGCTTAACGCCTTGCGCCCGGCGGGCGGGCGGGGCAGGCTGCACATGAATAAAGAGACGTCATCGCGAGTGAGAGGCCGGCCTTGAAAATGAAGCTCTACAGCAGTCTGAGCAGCCCCTACGCACGCAAGGTGCGTGTGGTGGCACACGAACTCGGCCTGTCCGACCTGATCGACGAGATCCACTGCGATCCGTTTGCACCACCTCCCGAACTGCTGGCAGCCAATCCGCTGTCCCGCATTCCGACCCTGGTCACCGAACGCGGCGAGGCCCTGCCCGACTCCACCCTGGTGATCGAATACCTGCAGACCCGTGGACGCGGACTGACCGCGCTGCCGCGGGGCTCCAAGCGCTGGGCCGCGCTGCGCCGGGCTCACGTGGCCGAGGGCGTCATCAATGCCGCTTTTGCCACCGTGATCGAAAAGCGCCGCCCCGAGGGCATCCGTCACGTCGCCTTCCTGGACCGTCAGGCCGACGTGATCCGCCGCTCGATCGCGGTGCTGGACCTGGAGGCCGCCGAGCTGATCGTCGACACCCCCAGCGTGGTCGAGATCAGCGCGGGCGTGGCGCTGGCCTACCTGGACCTGCGCATGCCCTATCTGGAATGGCGCAAGGGTCACGAACCCCTGGAGCGCTGGTTCACGGTGTTTGCAGAACGCCCGTCGATGCTGGCCACGCAACCACCGGCGTGATGCGGCGCGCGGGCGAACTCGCCCTGTGGTCGGCGGTGCTGCTGCTGCTCGCCGCCTGCGCCTCCGACCGCTATCGCCCGACGCCCGAGACCGATGCCCTGCGTCGCGGCATCGTGCTCGACGCCCTGGGGCAGATCGGTCGGCCCTACCGCTTCGGTGGAACCACCCCCGACGGCTTCGATTGCAGCGGCCTGGTGCAATACATCTACGCCCTGCAGGGGCTCAGCGTGCCGCGCACCACGCGCGAACAGTTCAAGGCCGGAGATCGCATCAAGCTTGCACACGCCGAGCCCGGCGACCTGCTGTTCTACAGTTTCGGCAAGCGCCGCATCGATCATGTTGCCATCTACCTCGGCGAGGGCCAGGCGGTACACGCGCCGTCCACCGGCAAGAGCGTCATCGTCGCACCGGTCGGCAATCGCTGGTGGATGGACCGCTATCGCGACGCGGTGCGCGTGATCCGTTGAGCCTGGACGTGCATCTCGATAACTGCACCTCAAAAACGGCATTTCAGTAACTGCATTTCAACGCGCATTTCAACACGCATTTCAAATACGCATTTCGAATACGCATTTCTATGCGAGTTTCGATGCAAATGGGGCAAGGCGACCGGAAAGGACGCCAGGGACTTTTCCGCAGAGCACCCCTCACCAGATGCGGTGAACGCAGTCCAGGTCGTTTTCCTTGCGTCCTGCCTGCTGTTCCCTGCTGTTCCCTGCATCTTTTGCGTTCAACCGCTGCCCCGGGAGTTGCGCCGCCGGGTAGACGCGGCCACCACCTGAGGTCGACACTATCCGGATGACCGTAAACCTCGCCGACTGGGACGTGCACTTCCGGCGGCTGCTGCTCG
>JAJFJX010000078.1 GCA_021773655.1 Panacagrimonas sp. | reverse complement strand
CCCAAGCCTCGGGCACCATCATCATCATCGCCTGCGCGATCGGATAGCCGGCCATCACCAGCAGTTCCAGCGCGTTGTCGAAGCAGGCGGTGTCGGACTGACCTTCGTAGATCAGCGGAAACAGCTTCTTGAGGTCGTCGCCCAGCTCGGCCGACTTCATCACGCCTTCGCGGGCGCGCATCCAGTTGAAGTTGCCCTTGACCGTGTTGATCTCGCCGTTGTGCGCGATCAGCCGGTAAGGGTGGGCCAGCGGCCACTCCGGAAAGGTGTTGGTGGAAAAGCGCTGATGCACCAGGGCCAGTGCCGAGACACAGCGCGCGTCGCGCAGGTCGCTGTAGTAGACACCGACCTGCTCGGCCAGAAGCAGGCCCTTGTACACCACCGTGCGCGCCGACATCGACGGCACGAAGAACTCGCGACCGTGGATCAACTGCAGCTCGCGGATGGCATGTCCGGCAGCCTTGCGGATCACGTAGAGCTTGCGCTCCAGCGCGTCGGTGACGAACACATCCGCCCCACGGCCGATGAAGATCTGCCGGATCACCGGCTCCTTGGCGCGTACCGTGGGCGACATCGGCATGTCACGGTCGATCGGCACGTCGCGCCAGCCCAGCACCACCTGGCCCTCATCGGCCACGGCGCGCTCGATCTCCTGCTCGCAGGCGATGCGCGATGCGTTTTCCTTGGGCAGGAACACCATGCCGACGCCGTACTCCCCAAGGAGTGGCAGTTCGATGCCCAGCCGCGCCATGTCCTCACGATAGAGCTGGTCCGGAATCTGGATCAGGATGCCGGCGCCATCGCCCATCAGCGGGTCGGCGCCCACCGCGCCGCGGTGCTCCAGGTTGCACAGGATCTGCAGGCCCTGGTCGACGATCGAATGACTCTTGCTGCCCTTGATATGTGCAACGAAGCCGATGCCGCAGGCGTCGTGTTCATGTTCCGGGCTGTACAGGCCGAGGGCCTGCGCGGGCTGGGTGGGATGCTGCATGGCCTACCTTTTTCACGAGTGGGGCAACGCGGGACCGCGGAGCGTAGACCACCGCAACTTCAATGCCAAGCGGTTTATTTAGGGTCTGTCACCAAATTAGCGCCGACGGGCAAGATTGGAAAGAAATAGGGGACGGAGTCATTGCGGCGCCGGTCGCCGCCGCGGACGGCCGGCGCGGCGCGGCCTCAGCGGCCGCTTCGCGCCCGGCGCGATCTGTTCCAGCCAGTGCGCGTCGCCCAGCGGCCAACCCCTCGCCAGCCGACGTTCCAGGCTTTCGGCCGCGCCCGCGGACAACCCGTCCTGCAGGCCGCGCCGGTAGCTGGCTTCGCGTTCAAACGGGGTATTGCCCATCGCCCAGACCGACTCCGGTGGGGTCAGCCCCGACAGCGATGTCAGTCCGCAGTAATGGGCGGCGCTGGACCAGGCGTAGTGCTCCGGCCGGTCGACCAGTCCCATCCGTACCGGCAGCTCATCCAGGAGATACATCAGTGGCAGCAGCCAGACCGCGGCCTGCAGCGGCGCGGTCCGGAAGCGCCCGTCCCAGGGGCTGCCGCTGGCTGTGTGCAGACGGTTGTAGCGCGGTCCGAAAGCACGCCCGATGGCCTGCATCGCCCGTGACAGCTCACCTGAGCCGGCGGGTGTCAGCAGCAGGTGCACGGCGTCCGGCATCAGGCTGTAGGCGTGCAGGGCGATCGGCGTGTCGCGCAGGACCTGCAGCGCCAGGTCGCGCCACAGTTCGCGGTCGGCCGGCGCGGCCAGCACCGGCGCTGCGCCGCGCCCTCGCAGGCCCACGTAGTGCGCCTCACCGGGAAGGATCAGTTTGGGGAGTCGCGCCATGCCATCGACCCTGCGCCGGACCTGTGCCGGCCCTATGGAGACTTGCGGAAAGGGTTGCCAAGCGGCCATTTCTTCCGCGGCCGGAAGCGGAAATGATCGGAATCGCTTTGCGCCCGCAGCCGGCGCCTGGCACTGGCCGCTCCCGGAGACAAGGGCAAACAAACCGCCGGGCGTTCGTGTATGCGCCAGCAGGAACCTGCGCCGGATGTGCCCTTTCGTGCAGTTCTTGCCTGGCGCATCACTTCAGGCGCCTGGGATCGAACAGACGCTCGTGCTCATCGAGGGCATAGCGGTCGGTCATCCCCGCGATGTAGTCGGCCACGGTACGTGCCCGCCCGGCGGCGCCGTGGTGGGACTCACGCAGCTGGGCGTCGGCGTAAAACTGCGGCGGCATCAGGCGTGGATCGGCGTAGAGGGTATCGAACAGATCGCGCATCACGCGACGCGCCTTGGTCATCATCCGGTAGACGCGGTGGTGCAGGTAGAGGTTGTCGCGCAAAAAGCCCTTGAGCTTGCGGTTTTCGGACTCGACCCCCTCACCGAACCCGATCAGCGGCGCCGCTTGGGCGCGTACCGCTTCCAGGCTGTCGACTCCGGCGGCAGCGATGCGGACCTGACTGTGCGCCACCAGGTCCAGCACCAGGGTGTTGATGATGGCGCGGATGGTTTCATGACGTTCCTGCTTGGGGTTCATCTGAGGCCAGCGGCCACGCGCGGCGTCGTGGTGGCGGGCGAACAGTGGCACCTGCCGCAGCTGTTCGATATCCAGCAGGCCGGCGCGCAGGCCGTCGTCGATATCGTGATTGTTGTAGGCGATCTCGTCGGCAGCGTTGGCAATCTGCGCTTCCAGCGAGGGCTGGGTGCGTTCGATGAAACGGCGCCCCACCTCGCCGAGCTGTCGCGCATTGGCCAGCGAGCAGTGCTTGAGGATGCCCTCGCGGGTTTCGAAACACAGGTTCAGACCACGAAACCGGGCGTACTTGTCTTCGAGCTCATCGACCACGCGCAGTGACTGCAGATTGTGCTCGAAACCGCCGTGGGGCTTCATGCATTCATTGAGCGCGTCCTGGCCGGCGTGGCCGAACGGCGTATGACCCAGGTCATGGGCCAGCGAGACGGTCTCGCAGAGATCTTCGTTGAGGCCCAGCGAACGCGCCACGCTGCGCGCGATCTGGGCCACTTCCAGGGTGTGGGTGAGGCGGGTGCGGAACAGGTCGCCTTCGTGATTGACGAACACCTGGGTCTTGTATTCGAGCCGCCGGAACGCGGCACTGTGCACGATGCGGTCGCGGTCACGCTGGAACTCGCTGCGCAGCGCAGGCGGCTCCTCCGGATGGCGGCGGCCGCGGCTGCGGGCCGGATCGGCAGCGCAGGCGGCCAGGGCCGATGGACTCATCCGGCCGGTATCGCGATGGCTTGCGCGGGCCCGGCACCGCCCGTACCGGCGACGCAGAACTTCTCCAGCGTCGCCTCCAGTGCGGTTGCATCGAAATCGGCCGACAACACCGCTTCGCCCAGGCTGCGCAGGAGCACCAGCCGCAGCTTGCCGTCCTTGACCTTCTTGTCCAGACCCATGATTCGGTGAAAGTCGGCAGGCTGCATGCCCGCTGGCGGCAGGGTCGGCAGGCCGATGCTGCCGATCAGCCGAGTGGCCCGTTCCAGTTCCGCGGCCTTGATCCAGCCCATGCGATGCGACAACTCGGCGGCCATGCACATGCCGGTGGCCACTGCCTCTCCGTGCAGCCATTCCCCATAGCCGCTGTAGGTCTCGATGGCATGGCCGAAGGTATGTCCGAGGTTGAGCAGGGCGCGCGGTCCGCCCGAGACGCTTTCGCGCTCGTCGAGCCCGACGATGCGCGCCTTGATTGCGCAGCAGCGCTCCACGGTCTCGGAGATGAACTGCGGATCGAGCGCCATGATCCGGTCCAGATTCCTTTCCAGCCATCCGAACAGGACGGTGTCCGCCAGCAGGCCGTACTTGAGCACCTCGGCCATCCCGGCCCGCAACTCACGAGGCGGCAGCGTGGCCAGGGTCCGGGTGTCGGCGATGACCGCAATGGGCTGGTGAAAGGCGCCGATCAGATTCTTGCCGCGCGGATGATTGACCGCCGTCTTGCCGCCGACCGAGGAGTCCACCTGGGCCAGCAGGGTGGTGGGTATCTGCACGAAGTCGATGCCGCGCTGGTAGACCGCGGCGCAGAAACCGGCAAGGTCGCCGATCACGCCACCGCCCAGGGCGACCAGGGCGGCGTCGCGCCCCAGGCCGGCCTGCAGCATCCAGTCCAGCACCCGGCCGGCCTGATCCCAGCTCTTGTGCGACTCGCCCGGCTCCAGCACCAGCGCCTGTGACGGCTCCATCCGCAGGGTCTCCAGGACCCTGTTCAGATGGTGCCCGGCGAGGTTGGTGTCGGTCAGCAACAGGGCGCGACGACCACGCAGGGCCTGGAAGTTGGCGGGGTCGGACAGCAGTCCGCTGCCGATACGAATGGGGTAGCTGCGACTGCCGAGTTCGACGTTGAGGATGCGAGTGGTCATAGGGTTTGTTGGGAGGCGCACTGCAGGTGCTGCTCGATTTCACGAACCAGCAGCTTGGCGTTGCGGCCGTCGGTATCCAGGACGAGGTGTGCGATCTCGCGGTACAGCGGGTCACGGATCGCGAACAGATTCTGCAGGATTTCGCGGCGGCGGTTGCCACCCTGCAACAGGGGGCGGTTCTGCGCCCGACCGGTGCGCTGCACCTGCTGCTCCACACTGGCATGCAGGTAGACCACCAGGCCATGTGCGGCGAGGTCGCGGCGGTTGTCGGGGTCGAGCACCGCACCACCGCCGGTGGCCAGCACAATGCCGCTGAGCTGCGTCAGCGTGTGAATGACGCAGCGCTCGCGCCGGCGGAAGCCGGCCTCGCCCTCCTTTTCGAAGATGTAGGGGATGTCGACGCCGGTGCGCGCCTCGATCTCTTGATCACTGTCGACGAAGGGCATGCGGCGCACTGCCGCCAGCCGGCGACCAACTGTGGTCTTGCCGGCTCCCATCGGACCTATCAGAAAAATGTTGCCGCGCAAGGCTCGGGCCCGGGTCGTGAGCGCGGCAAATTATAGACATCCACACCCATCCGCAGGCGCGCTCCGGCGTCGATCAACGCCAACGGCGCTACTTCACGCTCAGGCCTTCCTGCAGGATCTTGGGAGTCACGAAGATCAGCAGCTCGTCCTTGTTGTTGACCGTGAGCCGGTTGCGGAAGGCCGCGCCGAGAATGGGAATGTCGCCCAGGAACGGCACCTTGCTGACGTCATTGCGGTTTTCCTGCACGAAGATGCCGCCCAGCACCACGGTGGCGCCGTTGTCCACCAGCGCCTGGGTGTTGACCTCGCGGGTGTTGATGGCCGGCGCGGTGCCGCCATCGCCGGTCGGCACGATCTCGCCGATGCTGTCCTGCGTGACCGCCAGGTCCATGATGACGCGATTGTCCGGCGTGATCTGTGGCGTCACCGTCAGGCTCAGCACCGCCTTCTTGAACTGGATGTTGGTGGCGCCGCTGGACGAGGACTGCTGGAAGGGGATTTCCACGCCCTGCTCGATCGACGCCTGCTTGGCGTTGGCGGTCAGCACGCGCGGGCTCGAGATCAGCTCGCCGCGACCCTCGGCCTGCAGCGCCGAGAGTTCCAGATCCACCAGATAGTCGGAGCCCAGCACCGCCAGCGCGATGCGCCCGGCGTTGTTGCTGGCCGGCAGGCTGACGTTGAAGCGGTCGTTCAGGTTGCCGACGCCGACCGGGAAACCGTTGTTGAGGAAGTCCCGCACGCGGCCGTCGGTGGCGATGGCGCTGCCCGAGGTCGTGACCAACCCGTTGTTGCCGTTGCGGCCGACCGCGCTGACGCCGAAGCGCGCGCCGAGTTCGCGCGAGTAGTCGTTGTTGGCGATGACGATGCGCGATTCGATCAGCACCTGCTTGACCGGGATGTCGAGTTGCGCCACCAGCGAGCGCACACTTTCGATGACCTCACGGGTTTCGCGGATCAGCAACGTGTTGGTGCGCTCGTCGATGTTCACTCGGCCGCGTTCGGACAGGATGCTGTCGTCGCCAGCCTTGAGCAGGGCAGCGATGTCGGCGGCCTTGGCGTAGTTGACCTGCAGCAGCTCGGTTCGCAACGGTGACAGCTCGGTGCGTTGCTTGCGCGCCTCCAGCTCGACCTTGTCGCGCTCGGCGATTTCGGTCAGCGGCGCCACCAGCATGACGTTGCCTTCCTGGCGCATGCCCAGGCCCTTGGTGCGCAGGATGATGTCCAGCGCCTGATCCCAGGGTACGTTCTGGAGGCGGATGGCAATCTCGCCGCTGACCGAATCGGACACCACCATGTTGGTGCTGGCGACGTCGGCAATGATCTGCAGCAACGAGCGGATGTCCACGCTCTGGAACGACAGCGAGATGCGCTCGCCGGTGTACTCCGGCTCCTGCAGGCGGCGCTGTTCGAGCTTTTCCGGCGACAACGGCTGCAGCTCGATGGTGAACAGCTTGCCGGACTGATAGGCGACCTGCTCGAAATCGACACCCGGCACCGGTGTCACCGTGATCTCGGCATTGATACCGGCGTTGGTGGTGTCGACGAACTTCACCGGCGTGGCGAAATCCAGCACGTCCAGGCGACGCACCAGCGCATCCGGGACGGCGGCGCCCTTGAACCGGGCCACGATGCGCCCGCCTTCCTGCACCACGTTAACGGGGATGGCCTCGTCGGTCAGCGAGATCAGCACCCGACCTTCGCCTTTTTCGCCGCGGCGGAAATCGATGGCGCTCAGCGCGGGCCGGGCCGGCGCCGCGGGCGCCGTGGCCTGGGGTGCCGCGGCCGTCGTTGCCACCGGGCCGGACTGGCCGTCGACGGTCAGGAAGATACGGTTGCCGTCAATGCGCACCGAGTGGGTGGTCGACTGGCTCAGTTCCAGCACCAGCCGGGTGCGGCCCTCGGCCTCGGCCACCGCCACGGCGCGTACCGCACCGATGTTGAGCCGCTTGTAGCGCTCGGCCACGGCCAGGCGGGTGTCCGGCAGGTCCATGGACAGGCGCGGGGGCTGATCGACCGTGAACACCGTCGGCTCGGGTGCCGTGTCCGACAGGGTCAGCGTCAGCAGCATGCGCTCGCCTTCGAGGGCGACGGCGTCGATCGACTGCAGTGCGCGCCCGTCCTGAGCCGCAACCGGCAGGGCCACCGCGGCCAGCGCCAGGGCCACCAGCGCCCGCAGCGTTGCACGCCAGGTCGCGGTCCGGCGGTCCCCTCCCGTGGCTGCGACATCGAATCGGCTCTTCATGTGTAGCTCCCTGAACATCATTTATTCCGCCAGTGCCAGTGTCGCCGGGCGCGAGACCCAACCGCCGAACCCATCGGGAATGATCTCTGCAAGTTTGATTTCGGCTTCGGCAATGGCTTTGATCTCGCCATAGTTCTGCCCCATGTGGTTGCCGACCGAGACGCGATGGATCACGCCGTCCGGGGCCTCGACCAGAGCGAAGACGGCTTTTCTGGTCTCGATGATGCCCTGCATGCGCAACGCGTCGAGCGGGAAATCCTCCAGCGGCTCCCGTGAGCGGTCCAGGTCCGGCCGTGGTCCGTTGGCGACCCTGCTGTCAGGGTCGGGCTGGACCTGCTGGAACGGGTCGCGCCGGCCTGCCGGTTCGTAGGCGAAGGATTCGAACTGCTTGATCTGCGGGATCGGCTCGATCTGCTGCGATTTGCGGCTCTTGACTTCGCCGACGCGCCGTTCGAGATCGTCCATGCCGCTGCTGCAGGCCACCAGCGCCACACCGGCGGCACCCAGGCAGGCGCGCGCGAACTTGAGGTTCATGGCCTACCTCCCCCCCCGGGCCCGACGCTGATCGGCCTGCTTGCTGATGGCCACCGCTTCGAGTTCGGCGTCATCCAGGTAGCGATAGGTCTTGGCCACCGCGGTCATGCGCAGGTCATCGGGCGACAACGGTGCCAGGTTGTTCCGGCCGCCGGCGCGCCCGCCGGCGGCACGAATCTCGACCTCGTCGATGGTGACGATGCGCGGCAGGGCCGAAACGCCGCTGACGAACGAACCCATCTCGTGATAGTTGCCGGTGACCACAATCTTGTTGGGAATCTCGGCGTAGAAGTCCTTGAGGACGTCCGGCTGCGGCTGGAACAGTTCTTCTTCCAGGCTGCTGGCCACCCGCGTCTGCGAGATGTCGTTGAGCAGGTTGGCGACTTCGGCCCGGCTGGGCAACTGCCGGAGCATGGCGCCGAACGAGCGTTCCATCTCGCGCAATTGCGCCTTGTATGCGTCCAGTGCCACCACCTTTTTCTGCTTGCGGACGAACTCGTCGAACAACGCGGTTTCCTGCTGCTCGGCAGCGTCGAGTTCCTCGCTCATCGGCTTGAGCTTGAACCAGGTCCCGACGAGCACCAGGACCACCGCCAACAGGACCGCCGCCGCGATGTGGACCCAGGTCGGCCAGATGCCGGGATTCTGGATGTCCAGCGTCTGCAGGTCATGGACTGCATTCTGGAGATTCATTCTTCGATCTCCTCGAGGTTGCCTTCGCTTCCGGGTTCGGTCGGTTTGGTGAGGTTCTTGACCTGCAGGGTGAAATCACTGCGCCGCAGGGCGCCGGTCTCCGAGGTCTTGATCACCACCAGGCGCGGATTGTCGAACCAGGGCGAGGCTTCGAGATTCTTCATGTAGGTCGACACCCGGCCGTTGGATTCGGCAGCGCCCTCGATGGTCACCGACGAACCGCTCTGCTTGATCACGGTGATGGTCACCCCGTCAGGCAGCGTGTTGACGATCTCGTCGAAGAAATGGACGCTGGCACTGCGAGAAGCCTGCAATTCCTCGATGACGGCCATGCGCGCCAGCAGGTTGCTCTTGACCTTCTCCAGCTCCTCGATCTCCTTGATCTTCTGGTCGACCTCGGTGATCTGCTGCTTGAGGTAGGCATTGCGGTCGTTTTGCAGGCCCAGTGCGTTGCTCATGACGATGAACCCCACCGCGAAGATGGTGATGCCGGCCGCTGCCCCCAGGCCCACCATCACCATGAAGCGCTGCTTGCGCTGCTCGCGACGCTGCGTGCGCCAGTCCAGCAGGTTGATCTTGGTCATGGATCAGCCCTCGGGATCAAAGGCGCGGTAGGCCAGGCCGGCTGCGATCAGCAGCGCCGCTTCGTCCTTGGCCAGCACCGAGGGCCGCGCCCGCGCAGACACCGTCATCGCCGCGAATGGTCGCGCCACCACGGTGGGGATGCCCAGGCGCTCCTGCACCAGCGCATCGACACCGGGAATGTGTGCGCAACCGCCCGCAAGGATCACCTGGTCCATGGATCCGTGCTTGCTGGAGGCGGCAAAGAAGAACTGCAGCGAACGGTCGATCTGCTGGCCCAGATCGGCGATGAAACCGGGCAGCACCTCGGCCTCGTAGCTTTCCGGCAGGTTGCCGAATTTCTTGGCTTTGCCCGCCTCCTCGAAGCTCATGCCGTACTGGCGCATGATCTCCTCGGTGAGCTGCTTGCCGCCGAAATTCTGGTCGCGGGTGTAGACCGTCTGCAGGTCGTGCAGGACCAGCAGCGAGGTGGTATGGGCGCCGACATCGACCACCGCCACGGTCTTCTTGACGCCCTTGGCGGGCATCTGGTGGCGCAGGAACTGGCAGGCGTTTTCCAGGGCGTAGGCCTCGATGTCCACCACCTTGGGGACCAGCCCGGCGATTTCCGCCGCAGCGCAGCGGCCTTCGACCTGCTCCTTGCGGCAGGCAGCAAGCAGCACGTCGGCGTTGCCACTGCCTTTGTCGCTGACGCCCAGCAACTGGAAATCGAGATTGACGTCCTCGATCGGGTAGGGGATGTACTGGTCGGCCTGGGCGCGGATCTGCTCTTCCATGTCGTGCTCGGACAGTGCCGACGACATTTGCACCACCTTGGTGATGACCGAGGCCCCGGCCACCGCCAAGGCCACGTTTCGGGTACGGGTTCCGGAACGGTTGATGGCACGACTGATGGCCTCGGCCACCAGTCCCGGGTCGGAGATCAGCTTTTCGTTGACCGCGTTGGGCGGCAGCGGCTCGACGGCGTAGGTTTCCACCTGGTAGCGCTCGCCCCGACGCGACAGTTCCAGCAGTTTCACGGCACTGGAACTGATATCGAGGCCGACCAGCTCCCGACTGCCCCCGCCGAACAGCGATTGAAAGATCGACATTGCGCGCCTTCCGCCTTGAGCGGCCCCGATTTTGTGAATCCCCCTGGAGCGAATGACTCCGCCCGTCAAGGACCTTAATATACTCGAGCAACTTTCCCAAGCAGCAATAGGTTGTCACAACAACTGTCTGATGTTGCTCACAACCCGGAGGTCGGCTGCCGACCCGCTTCGGCCAGGCCCGAATGACCCAGGTGTCCCGAACCCAACGCATCGCGATCTGGATGGTGTCCGCACTGCTGCTGGCGGCCGTGGCCATGCCTTTGGTTGCATTCCATGTCGTGCGCTGGATGTACGAGCCCGATCTGCCTTCGGTCGATGAACTGAGCGATCTGCAACTGCAGGTTCCGTTACGCATTTATACCCGCGACGGTCAACTGATCGGCGTGTTCGGCGCCGAACGTCGCGCTCCGCTCGACTACCGGGAGATGCCGCAGCGTATCGTCGAGGCCTTCCTGGCGGCCGAGGATGACCGCTTCTTCGAACATCCGGGCGTCGACTGGCGGGGTCTGCTGCGGGCAGCGATCAAACTGGTGCTGACCGGCGAGAAGGTCCAGGGCGGCAGCACCATTACCATGCAGCTGGCGCGCAACGTGTTCCTGTCGCCGGAGCGCAGCTACGATCGCAAGATCCGGGAAATCCTGCTGGCACTGCGCATCGAGCAGCAGATGTCCAAGGAGCAGATCCTGGAGATCTATCTCAACAAGATCTTCCTCGGCCAGCGCGCCTACGGCGTCGGAGCCGCCAGCCAGGTGTACTTCGGGCTGGAACCGGCCGAGCTGAGCTGGGCGCAGGTCGCCCTGTTGGCCGGCCTGCCCAAGGCGCCATCGCGCGACAACCCGGTGGCCTCGCCACAGCGCGCGCAGGCCCGACGCGATTACGTTCTGCGCAGACTGCGCGACCTGGGCCGCATTTCCGAACTGGAATTCGAGGCGGCCCGCGCCGAGCCGGTCGAAGTCCGCGTCGCCACCACCCCGGTGCAGGTCGACGCCCGCCACCTGGCGGAAATGATCCGTGCCGACATGGTCGCGCGCTACGGCGAATCGGCCTACACCGATGGCTACCAGGTCTATGCCACCGTCAGCTCGCAGCGTCAGCAGGCGGCCAATCGTGCACTGCGCAACGCCTTGCTGGCCTACGAGGAACGCCACGCCTGGCGCGGCCCGGAGGCCCGCCTGCCGTCGGAACTGTTGAGCCAGACCGGCCCGCGACGCGACCTGATCAGCGACCTGCTGCTGCAGCAGCCGGCAGCCGCCGGCCTGTACGCGGCGGCGGTGGTGTCGTTCGACGATGCCGGGCTGACCCTGCTGCTGGCGGACCAGCAACTGGTGAAGATCGCACCGGAGGGCTTCAAGTGGGCCGGCATCGGCACGCGCAAGCCTCTGCGCGAGGGTGACATCGTGCGGGCGCGTCAAGTGGGGGACGGCTGGCGCCTGGCGCAGCTTCCGGCGGTCCAGGGCGCCTTCGTCGCCATCGATCCCCTCAGCGGCGCAGTCGAGGCCCTGGTGGGCGGCTATGACTTTCTGCTCAGCAAGTACAACCGCGTCGTCCAGGCCCAGCGCCAGCCCGGCAGTGGCTTCAAGCCTTTCCTCTACGCCGCCGCCTTCGAACGCGGCCTGACCCCGGCAACGGTGCTGCTGGACGCGCCGGTGGTTTTCCAGGACTCGCTGCTGGAAGGCGCCTGGCGCCCGGAGAACGATGACGGCGACTTCAACGGCCCGATGCGGCTGCGCGAGGCGCTGGTGCACTCGCGCAACCTGGTGTCCATCCGCCTGCTGCAGGAACTGGGCATGGACTACGTGCGGGACTATGTCGCGCGCTTCGGTCTGGATCGCAAACGGATGCCGCGCGACCTTTCGATGGCCCTGGGCACCGGCACCTTCAGCCCGATGGAGATGGCGTCGGCCTATGCGGTGATTGCCAACGGCGGTTACCGCGTCGAGCCCTACGTGATCGAACGCATCCTCGACGCCGCCGGCGCGACCCTGTTCGAAGCCGACCCGGCCCGAGTCTGCCGCGACTGCGACTGGCCGCTGATGGCCGCCGCCGAAGGCGCGGTCAGCAGCGACACCCGGCCTCGCGCCGAGGCACGCGCACGCCCGCAACGCATCATTGATGCACGCATCGCGTGGCTGGTCGACGACGTACTGCGCGAAGTCACCGTTCGCGGGACCGCGGCGCGCGCACGCAAGCTCGGCCGCGGCGACATCGCCGGCAAGACGGGCACCACCAACGACGAGACCGACGCCTGGTTCAACGGCTACAACGGCGAGCTGGCCGCCGTGGCCTGGGTCGGTTTCGACCAGCCCGCGCCGCTGGGCCGCGGCGAAGTGGGCAGCCGCGCCGCGCTGCCGATGTGGATGGAATTCATGGGCGCGACGCTGGACGGACGCGCCGAGACTCCGCGCCCGCGGCCGCCAGGCCTGGTCAATGTCCGCATCGCCAAGGACACCGGCCTGCTGGCATCGGGCTCCGACCCCGACGCCATGGTCGAGGTGGTGCAGGAAGAACACGTGCCGCAACCCGGCGAGCGCCAGGGCAGCGGAGGCGCGGTATCGGTCGAAGAACTGTTCTGAGCCCATGCGCCCACCCGGTCCGGCTGGCCCATGATCCACTCCTCGAAGGCGCCCAACATGCGGCGCGCGCAGGCCAGCCTGGATGAGTGGATAGACGAGTCAGCGCGCCTGATCTGCGACGAGGGCTATGCCGACTACCGCAGCGCCCGGGGCAAGGCGGCCCAGCGCCTCGGCATCAGTGCCCGCACCACTGCGCCGGACCTGCGCCGGATCGAGGCGGCAGTGTTGCAGCGGCAGGCCCTGTTCGGCGGCAGCCAGTACACACAGCGCCTGCTGCAGATGCGCCGTACCGCGCTGCAGGCCATGCGACTGCTGGCCGAGTACGAACCGCGCCTGGCCGGCAGCACCGTCAGTGGCGCGATCGGCGAAGGGCACCGCGTGCAGCTGCACCTGGAGGCCGATCCGCCCGAGGCGGTGGAACTGCACCTGCACCACCGGCGCATCGACTTCGACCAGGACGAGCGCAGTTACCGCATGGCCGACGGCCGCGACTACCTGGCACCCCTGCTGTCGTTCGAGGCCGACGACGTAGGCGTCGACGTGGTGATTTTCCCGACCGGTGCGCACCGGCAGCCGCCGTTGTCACGCATCGACGGCAGACCCGCCCGCCGGCTGGACATCGAGCAGGTTCGCGCCCTGGTCGAGCCCGCCGACCGCGGTGAGACTGGCCTGCCGCCGCGGTGAAGGCAGCGATCAGCGCTGCGCGATCAGCGCCACGTCGCGCTCGGAGGCGCCGGTGTAGACCTGACGCGGACGAGCGATGCGCATGCTGGGTTCGGAGATCATCTCGATCCAGTGCGCCACCCAGCCCACGGTGCGGGCAACCGCGAACATCGGCGTGAACATGTTCACCGGGATGCCGAGCGCCTTGTAGATGATGCCGGAGTAGAAGTCGACGTTGG
>JAJFJX010000077.1 GCA_021773655.1 Panacagrimonas sp. | reverse complement strand
TCTGCATCCAGGAGGGGCACAATTGTTGACGCAATCTGCTGCACATGCTGCAACGCATAACTCGTTCTTCGCTCCACCTGTGCAGCGGAGTAGATGCTTCGTTGAGCGTCTATGCGGTCCTTCAGGCCGTCTACTTGTGCTTTCAATTCCGAACCCTCCTCGGAGCGATCATAAGACTGCAACGCCTGCTCCAGTCGTCCCAGAAATCTCTCGATCTGATCCTGCCGGTATGAAGATGCCCGGACCTGGGCAGACCGTTGCTCAAGCAAAGCGATCTCTTGGCGCACCCTCGAGAGTCGACCAGTTGACACTTCGACCTGCTCACGGAGCCGAAGTCGTTCTTTATCGAAGGCATCGGAAAGGTTGGGCTGTGACCTCAGCTGAATATCGATCCCTACAAGCGCCTGCACGAGCGCATCGAGACGATCGCGGCCTTCGCCCAATGCTACTAAGGGGTCATCGACATCGCCGGCTCTGTCTCGGAGCCAGGTCGCAATACCAAGGCGATCTCGCTGAATCCGGATCGCGCCTCCATAGGCACTGCTGCTTTCGACTAACCTCTGAATTTCGTTGAGCCGCTGACGCGCCTCAGAGAGCTCTGCAGCCGCGTCGGCCTCACGTTGTCGAAGTTTCTCCAGTTCCTTTAGCGTTGGTTCAATAGAGTCGATCGTTACCGATGCCGCCCTGCTATCTGAGACTACGATCCGACGCAGCAGATCAACGGTGTCAGGCCATGAGGATGGGATCTCCGTATTAACAGGCAGTAGCCCCAACTCGATAGACTGCCTTATCCATGTATGGATTTCACTTTGCCACACGGACACTGCAGTTTGCGTTGAAGCCAGAGCAGCCTCAACACGACGTAGTGCCTTTTGAAGGTGATCTATCTCCCACCGAGCTGCAAGCATTTCTGAGGTGAGCGCCCCCAGAACATACGGGAATATAGCGCGCAGTTTTTCACGGTGTTCGGTCGTGTCTGCGTTAAAGAACAGAACAGCTGGGTTCGCTACGATGTACTGAGGCTGAAACGTGTAAGCGATCAAATCTCTGAAGCTCACGCGAGCTTGGAAGCCGGAATCACTTTCAGGGTCCAAGCGAAGCTGCGAAAGACCAGCGATGCGGTCCAACATCCGCTTCACGGCATCGCTGTTCAAATTTTTTTTAGGCGTCTCAACGGGTATTTCGATCTGTTCGCCTTCTAGCACGAACATATCGCCGGTCTGTCTTGCATCGCCCGGCTCGCGCCTAGCGAGCAGTTTTTGGCCCTCACCGGTTTCAATCAGAATACCAAACCACGAACAAGCATCCCGTATCGTACCGACAGGAATAGCACATTTTCCTGAGGCGAGGCAGTAATCTATAATCGGGATGACAGCGGACTTACCCGTCTTTGACGCGCCGCTAATGACATTTACCATGCCAGGTTCAAAACTCAGAACCCGCGGCGCGTGCCCGGACTTCGACCACAATACAACTTTGAGGATCTGAAAGTGCATTTACGGTTCTATCTGCAGCAACGAAAAGACCTGTCCCTGAGGCAATTTTGCAAACCATCGCCCCAACTTTTCAGCGCCGGAAATACCAACCTTGAGGTTTTCCGGCGGCCGCGGCGGCTTCGCCTCGTTAGCACGTACCGCCGCTGATGAATAATCTACGTGAAGAAGCTTGGTCGAAATGCCAGAAGATATAGATAGGAGGCTTAGCTCCCGCATAGCGAGCGCGCGTTCATGCACGGCAAAAAGCTCCTCCCGATTTTCACCCAACTTGGAGACGAATTTAGCAAGACCAGATGCCACCTGCGTCGATCGACATGCTCCAACGTTGTCGTGTGAAGTACGATGGGTAGAACCAGAAAGAAACTCGTTAGAGGCGGTAGTTCAGCGAATTTTTCCGCCTGAAATCCGCGACCAAAGCGCCAAAAAAGCCAAGAACCAAAGGCAGGGTTTTGCACAAGGCCGATAGTGGAAATTTCTGTACTCGTCACAGTCACGTCCGCTCATCTTGGAAAAGCGTGTCATAATCGGGATGCCAGCCAATGCGTGGAACATTGGCCAGGATATTGAATACCCCTGGCACAAAGTAGGATGGCAAGGTTCGTCCCTCTAGAGGGAGTTGCGTTGCTATGCAGCGTCGGTAAAGCGTCCGTCCGCGCTGGGCGGGCGTCTGACTGTGATAAACGTCTTCGACTTCGTCTTTCGCCAACTTGTGGTACCGCTCTAGCGACGTGTTGAGCTCATCAAGACTATCTTCAACGATACGGCCATCAGCGGCCCAACCGATCTTATCAGCGGTGGTTCGGAGAAAATCGCTCACGGCGATCACTAGAAGGTCGGGTGAAGCTTCCACGGCTTCGAGCTGGCGTACGAACAATTGTGAGGTTGTCATCAACGTAGCAACATCTCCTTCACTTGGGGTACCTGTTGTCGGCAGCAGAAGATTGCTCAAGTTATGTTTCTGGACGAATGCGTGGAGTTTCCGACGAAACACAGTGGCGTCGATTTGTGCGGCCTTTTTGTCACGGATCAGCTTGTCGGCCTCTGCCTTCGCGATTCCAATTGCCGCATCGCAAAACTGGTCGAGAACCTCACTAGGTAGCAGGGCTTGCAGTGTCTCCCGAATGCCGTCGATTGGGTCGGATTGGCTGACTAGCTGGAAGCGACGAATGATACCCACACAGATTTCGTCTCCGGCCCCCAGGAAGCGAAGAACATGAGGATTGCAGCCAACTTTCTCGGACCCCTTTTTTACAAATTTCTTGAACTCCGCGAGCAACTCCTCAGCCGCGGCATCGGTCGTTGCGCTGTGGAGAGATGTAGCTATTTCGCCCCCGTTTATTGGCGTTACGTAAATCCGAAACTCGGTTGTCGTTATTGCGACCAAGCCGGAGGTGCATAACTCCGCCCAATTCGCCAAAGTTTTCCATAGCTCGACCGAACGGTCTGCCAGCGGATTACCAGTGAGGGCGCTTTTTGTCTGCTCGAGAAGAAGTGTGCCATCGGTGGCGTGGACCGCGACGTCATCAAGATGCTCCAGCGAAACGGAATAACCGTCCGGCACGAGGAGCAGGTGATAGCAGAATCTAACTGGCTGCAGCGCGTAGCCGAGATACTGGCCTGGCGCAGAGCTTTTAGGTCGAATTCTTGCTTCTACAACACTCACTGGACATTCTCCCGCCCGCCTTGCAGCTTTTTCCGGGGCGCGCCGCTCAAATTATTGCGCTTTTCCGCTCCATACTACCGTAAGCTATCCCCACGCCGCCTCCCATACTAGTTGCCCTGCGAGCGCCGTGACGAAGTCGTTAGCCGTGTCATATCGATCATCTCGAAATCCGCTGAGCGGCGTTGTGTCAAATAACTAGGCCATGACGCCGTGAACGGTTCTGACGACCATCACTTTCTTCTACTTTTCGAATCATGGCGATACTTCCGACGCACTCGTCAAGTTTTCAGAATTTGCCCTCACACTGCCTCGCCGGACACTACGGAACCCCAAGGCTCGGGCCCAGAGGTTCCTCGGCACCCATGCTGACGTCTATATCGTCTCTTATGTCCTGAGCCCAGTGATCCGCCCACCGACCTTCTGCCGATTCCAGGCCGAGACGACCGCGGCCTCGCGGTGGCGACCGCGATCGGTAAGAAACCGATAGCTTCTCATGGCGGATGCCGCTCGTTAACCCGACAATACCGGTGCAATCGCCTCGGATCCAGACACCTAAAAATATTGGATCGCGGCTTATTCACACAAGTTGGCGACATCGCCAGAGTAACAATCTTGCCTAGCCGTTTCGGCCGTCAACCGGATTGGACACTACACAACGGCTTGCCTGAATCTCACCGAGCAGGTGGGGCGAAGGAAGGCAACAACCGGCCAAGAAAGACTATCAGATCAGTTAGTCTGACAATGCCTTCGAAACGCCGAAAACCGCCCAATCTTTAGCCAATCGGAGGCCTAATGAAGGCCTTGCCCGCACCCGCCGTGTCGCCGGGAATCGCCAATCCGACACACCGCCGGGGGTATTCATCGGCCACCGCCGAAATGACTGGACTAGTGCGCCAAAGGAAGCATTCCTTGGCGGCAGCAGAGTTATAGGCCGCCTTCGGCCAACTGCCCCGCCCCGACCGGTCTATCTGGCGGGGCTCCGGGTGGTGGGAGCGCCGTGATCGTCGCGGTGCCAGCCGAAGGAGCGTAACTATGCCCAGACCCACGAAATCCCGCCCGACAGGGGTAAAGGCCCAAAATCAGCCCACCGCCAAAAAGACCATAAGGCGATCGCGTCGAAAGAAAGGTGTTCGAGGCTCCGCCGCATCGCCCAATACCGGCACCGCTGTCCGGCCCGGAACGAAACTCGCGAGCCTGATTACTCTCCTCAGTCGAAATCAGGGAGCGACGCTCGCTGACTTGGAGAAAGCGACCGACTGGCAGGCCCATTCGGTCCGCGGTGCCATCAGCGGGACCCTAAAGAAGAAACTTGGTTTCGCGATCATCTCCGAAAGAGTCGAGGGCCAAGGTCGCGTCTATCGGATAGCCGAGCCGAGCCGCTCATAGCAGGGAGGACGACATGAGCCAGCGAAATGACCACATCAGCCCCTACCTGCTTCGGCCCCTGCGGACCTA
>JAJFJX010000076.1 GCA_021773655.1 Panacagrimonas sp. | reverse complement strand
TCCGGGGCCTTATGCGAATCGGCTGTCAGCGGCCGCAGGTCAGAAATTTGCGGCGTCGAGTTCGACGAGGCTTTCAGTGGGAGCGCGCACGGTGCCGAGCAGCGCGTGCACCTGCGGCAGCATGCGGCCGATGAAAAATTCGGCGGTCGCGTGCTTGGCCTTGCGGAAGCCTTCGTCCGGGTGAGAGGCAGCGGCCTTGACCATGCGCAGCCAGTTCCAGCCCAGATAGGTCAGGCAGAACGCGCGCTGGTAGTCCACTGCGGCAAAGCCGGCGGTGTCGGGCGAGGTCTTGAACGACTCGATGAGAAACTGCGTGGCCGATTCGAGTTCGTCGACCGCGCGCCCCAGCGGCCGCGTGATCCAGCCCAGCGGGGCATCGGCATTGAGCTCTTTGCGCACCGCGGCGAAGAAACGCTGCGGCAGGCGCCCGTTGTGCATCATCAGCTTGCGCCGCACCAGGTCCATGGCCTGGATGCCGTTGGTGCCCTCGTACAGGCACAGGATCTTGGAGTCGCGCGCGATCTGTTCGACGCCGTGCTCGGTGATGAAGCCATGGCCGCCGTAGACCTGGATGGCGAGGCTGCCCAGCTCCACCGCACTATCGGTGCAGAAGGCCTTGACCAGCGGCGTGTTGAGTTCGACCCAGTCCTGCGCCACTTCGCGCACCGCGGCGTCGGGATGGTGATGAGAGAGGTCCACGTACATCGCGGTTTCGTAGCCGAGCACGCGCGCGCCTTCGGTGGTGGCCTTCATCTGCAGCAGCATGCGGCGCACGTCCGGGTGCTCGATGATCTCGGGCTTGCCGTTGAAGGCCTTGCCCTGCTTGCGGTCGATGGCGTAGCGGATCGCGTTCTGCGTGGCCAGCTCGCACTGCCCGAGACCCTGGAAGCCGACCAGGATGCGGGCCAGGTTCATCATCACGAACATGTTCTGGATGCCGGTGTCGCGCTCGCCCACCATCCAGCCCTGGGCGCCGTCGAACTGCATCACGCAGGTGCAGGAGCCGTTGATGCCCATCTTGTGCTCGATGTTGGCGGCATGCAGCTTGTTGCGCTCGCCCGGCGTGCCGTCGGCCTTGGGAATGAACTTCGGCACCACGAAAGTGGAGAGGCCCCTGACGCCGGGAGGCGAATCCGGCAGCCGCGCGAGCACGAAGTGGATGATGTTCTCGGTCATGGTGTGCTCGCCCGAGGTGATGAAGATCTTGCCGCCCTCGATCGAGTAGCTGCCGTCGCCGTTGGGGGTCGCCTTGGTCTTGGCCGCGCCCACGTCAGAACCGGCGTGGCTCTCGGTGATGCACATGGTGCCGCTCCACTGGCCGGTGGAGAGCTTGGGCAGGTAGGTCTGTTTGATCTGGTCGGTGGCGTTGGCGTAGATCGCCTCGAAGCAGCCGATGGTCAGGCCCGGGTAGAGCGAGAAGGCCACGTTGGCCGAGGCCAGCATCTCCTCCACCACCTTGGCCAGCGTGTAGGGCAGGCCCTGGCCGTCGTACTCGGTGGTGTTGCACAGGCTCATCCAGCCCGCTTCCGAGTACATCTTGTAGGCCTGGGCAAAACCCTCGGGCACGGTGACGTTGCCATCCTTGATCTTGCAGCCCTGTGCATCGCCGACGTGGTTGGTCGGGGCGATCTGGCCCTCGATGAGCTTCGCAGCCTCGTCGACCAGCCCCAGCAGCATGTCGGGCGTGGCCTCGGCAAAGGCGGGGATGTCCTTGGCCAGGCGGCCTACGCCGAGGACGTCGTTGAGCACGAAGCCGATCTCGCGGGTGGGCGCTTGATAGGTCGCCATGGTGGGTTCTCCGGGTTTCTGTAGTAGTCGTCGGTTGGTCAGCTGGTTCGCTCAGCCAGTGTAGTGCTGCACGATTGCTTGAACCTGTTCGCGGCGTCTTGTGGCGCCTGGCGGTGTCGTGCCTCCTCGCCACGGCTTCACCGTGACAGGTTCACCACGACGCGCCGTCTGGCCTTGCAGGACAAAAAAACCGCGTGCGAATCAGGTTCTCGAACGATGCAGCACCGCAATAGAGTATGAACCGGGCCGGCCTGGGGGCAACGCCTGAACGGGTAGGGGCGAGGGCCGGCCAGGCCAGGCCCAAGCCCAAGGCGTGTCAGCCCTGTGCGTCTGGCTGCGGGTGGGTGATCCGCCAGCAGCGGTGGGCGGGCGGCGGGCGCTTGAAATCCTCGTCCAGGGTCTGGGCGGTGATATCGACGCAGTGGGCGCCCTGGACCGCCGCCGGATCGAGCTTGAACTTTCGCCGGTTGGTGGAAAAGTACAGTACGCCACCGGGCGCCAGCAGTGCCCGCGCGCGACCGATCAGCGCCAGGTGGTCGCGCTGCACGTCGAACACGTCGATCAGGCGCGCCGAATTGGAGAAGGTTGGCGGATCGCAGAAGATCAGGTCGTAGCGACGCTGAGGGTCGGCGGCGCTGCGTTCCAGCCAGGCCATGCAGTCATCGCGGACCAGCATGTGCGGCGTCGCCGGCGTGGGCGCCGACGGGCGCCTTGAGGCGCTGCGCTGCCAGGGACTGCCCGGCGCGCCGGCAGCAGTGGGCCCCGGACCGCTGCGCCCGTCGATGATCACGGCGTCGAAGCCATTGAGGCGGAAATTGCGCTGTGCCCAGCGCAGATAGGTATTGGACAGGTCGACCGAGACGGTCTGACGCGCGCCGCCCAGCGCGGCGTGCACGCTGGCGGCCCCGGTGTAGCAGAACAGATTGAGCAGGCGCCGGCCCGCGGCCTCCTGCTGCAGTCGTCCGCGCAGCGCGCGGTGGTCCAGGAACAGGCCGGTGTCCAGGTAATCGTCCAGATTCACCAGCAGCCGGCATCCGTGTTCCTGCACCTCCAGCACGCGCAGGTTCTCGCCCTGCTTTTCGTACTGGGCGTGGCCGTGCTGCACGCTGCGCTGCTTGAAGTGCAGCCTTGACGACGGCAGGTCGAACGTCTTCTGCAGGTGGGACAGGGCCTCGCGCAGACGTTTTTCGGCCTTGACCGGATCGACGTCCTTGGGCGCTGCGTATTCCTGCACGTGCAGGTGCACTTCCCCGGCGGTGTAGAGGTCGACCGCCAGGGCGTAGTCGGGCAGGTCGGCGTCGTACAGGCGATAGCAGTCCGCACCGCTGCGGCGCGCCCACTTGCCCAGGTGCCTGCGGTTCTTGGCCAGACGGTTGGCGAAGGCGCCGTCGGCGGGCGCCGGGCCGGTGGCCGGTTGCACGATGGCCGGCGCCGCGACGGCGAACTGCAGCAGCTTGCAGGGCAGGTCGCCGTTGTAGAAGGAGTGAATCGCGTCAGCCCGCAGGCCGATGCGCGGCCCCAGGTCCGGGCGGGCGGTGAGCACGGCGGCGCGCCAGCCGCCGAAATGCTGCTTGAGCGTGGCGCCGAGCAGGGTGTAGAGCTTGATGATCTCGCCCTCGGCGCGCCTCGACACGGTGGCCGGGCGCGGCGGGGGGACTGAGGGCGCGGCGCGGTCCGGCCTCTGTTGCATCCGCCTGGGGAAGGACGCACCGCTGCCGACGCCGGACATACGCTCGCCGTAGGGCGGGTTGGTCAGCAGCAATCCGGGAATCTGACCGCAGGGACGGGCCTGCAGCAGGTCGCCCGCCTCCCAGTTGATGGCCTCGCCCAGCCCCGCATTGAGGGCATTGCGCCGGGCATGGCCGAGCACGACCGGGTCCAGGTCGCGGCCCAGCAGGGGCGGCAGGTGCTTGAGGCCCAGGTCGCGACGCGATTGCGCCTCGCGCTTGAGTTCGTTCCAGGCCGCCGGTACGTGATCCAGCCAGGCCTCGAAGCCGAAGCGGTGACGCGAAAGGGCCGGCGCCACGTCGGCGGCCATCCAGGCGGCCTCGATCAGCAGCGTGCCGGAGCCGCACATGGGATCGACCAGAGCCCCGCCGGCCGCGGCGATGTCCGGCCAGCCGGCGCGCAGCAGCAGGGCGCAGGCCAGGTTTTCCTTGAGCGGCGCCTCGCCGGTGCCGCCGCGATAGCCGCGTCGATGCAGGCTGTCACCGGACAGGTCCAGGCTCACGGTGGCACCGTCTCGGCCCAGATGCAGGTGGACACGGATCGCCGGCGAACCGGTGTCGACGTTCGGGCGCCTTCCGCAGCGCTCGCGAAACGCATCGGCAATGGCGTCCTTGACCTTGAGCCCGGCGTAGTGGGTGTGGGTGACTGCCGGGGAGTGGCCGGCCACCTCGATGGCAAAGGTCGAATCCGGCGAGAAATGATCCGGCCAGTCGACCGCTCGGGCGCCGGCGTAGAGGGCGTCTGAGTCTGCCAGTTCGAACCGGTTCAGTGGCAGCAGCACGCGACTGGCCAGGCGCGACCACAGGCAGGCGCGATAGGCCAGGTCTCGCCGGCCGCGGCAGGCCACCCCGCCGGCGCGCTCCAGGGCCTCGGACGCACCCAGGCCCAGCAGCTCTTCGGCCAGCAAGGGCTCCAGCCCGCGCGGGCAGCTCACGAACCAGTCCAGAACGTCGCTCATCTGCACATGATCGCATGCGCTGGCGGGCGGCTCCGGGGCGCTGTGGCATAATTCGCGGCCATTTTTTGACCGCACCTCCCCCGATGAGCCTGATCGACTTTGTCCTGAGCCCCGCCTACGCACAGGCCGCACCTGACGCGCCGAGCCCGCTGGTGCAGTTTGCGCCGCTGGTGATTCTGGTCGTGATCTTCTACTTCATGCTGATCCGGCCGCAGATGAAGCGCAGCAAGGAGCACCGGCAGATGCTCTCCAGCCTGTCCAAGGGCGACGAGGCGGTCACCAGCGGCGGCGTCGCCGGCAGGGTCGTGGCCATCGGCGAGGGTTATGTGTCGCTCGAAGTGGCCGAGGGCGTGGCCATCAAGGTGCAGAAAGCCGCGGTGACCTCGGTCCTGCCCAAGGGCACGCTCAAGGCCATCTGAGGTTCTCCGCCGGCCGCGTCGCGACCCTGCCGCGGTCGCCCGTGGCCACTCTGCGCTGCCGCATCGAGAGGTTCACGCGTCCATGCGTCCCTATGCCAAGTGGAAGTACATCGTCCTGGTGCTGGTGCTGGGCCTGAGCACGCTGTATTCGCTCCCCAATCTGTTCGGCGAACAACCGGCAGTGCAGATCACGCGCGACAACGGCGAGCCGCTGGCTGCCGATTTCGGCAGCCGGGTCGAAGCCCTGTTGCAGCAGTCCGAAGTGGTTCCGGCGACCTCGGGCCTGGAGTCCGGGCAATGGGTGGTGAGGCTGGAGTCCGAAGACGACCAATTGCAGGCCAACGACGCACTTCGGCGCGGACTTGGCCGTGGCTACGTGGTGGCGCTCAACCTGGCGCCGCGGACGCCGGACTGGCTGCGCAACCTGGGCGCCCGGCCGATGGCGCTGGGTCTGGACCTGCGGGGCGGCGTTCATTTCCTGCTCGATGTCGATGTCGCCGAAGTGCGCAGCAAGGCCATCGAGAATTACGTCACCGAGATTCCGGCGCAGTTGCGCAACGAGAACATCCGCTACAGCGGGCGGCGCCAGGACGGAGGCGACGTGGTGCTGGAATTTCCCGACGCCGCGCGCATGGATGCCGCGCTGCGCTTCATCCGCGACCAGTACCGTGAACTCGACGTGGAAGCCGATCCGGACGCCGGCCTGACCCTGCGTGCGCGCATCACCGAGGCCGAAAGTCAGCGCATCCAGGACTTCGCGGTGCAGCAGAACCTGATCACGCTGCGCAATCGCGTCAATCAGCTCGGCGTGGCCGAACCGGTGGTGCAGCGCCAGGGCGCCAACCGCATCGTGGTGCAATTGCCCGGCGTGCAGGACACCACCCGGGTCAAGGATCTGCTGGGTGCCACCGCCACGCTCGAATATCGAGCGGTGGCCGAAGGCGACGCGGACCTTGCCGCTTCCAGCGGGGTGGCACCGGCGGGCACCGAGCTCTACTACACACGCGAGGGCCGCCGCCCGGTGCTGCTCAAGCGCGAGATCATCGCGGCCGGCTCGCAACTGGTCGATGCCCAGCCGACGGTGGACGAGAACAACCGGCCGGCGGTCAGCGTGACGCTGGACGGGGCCGGCGCCAAGCGCATGTTCGAGTTCACCCAGGACAACGTCGGCAAGCCGATGGCGGTGCTGTTCCGCGAACGTCAGGTGGTGACCACGTACAACGCCAAGGGCGAGCCGATCCGCGAATCGCGCGATATCCAGGAGGTGATCTCGATCGCCACCATCCGCGGCGTGTTCGGCAAGCGCTTCCAGACCACCGGCCTGGAGAGCAAGGAAGCGCATGACCTGGCGCTGCTGCTCAAGGCCGGTGCGCTGGCCGCGCCGGTGGACATCGTCGAGGAGCGCACGGTGGGTCCCAGTCTGGGCGCCGACAACATCGAGCGCGGTTTCAAGGCGGCCATGCTCGGCGTGGCGGTGGTGGCGCTGTTCATGATCGTTTACTACCGGATGTTCGGGCTGTTCGCCATCGCCGCGCTGAGTCTGAACCTGCTGATCCTGATCGCCGCGCTGTCGATGCTGCAGGCCACGCTGTCGATGCCCGGCATCGCCGGCATCATCCTCACCGCCGGCATTGCGGTGGACGCCAACGTGCTGATCTACGAGCGCATCCGCGAGGAGTTGCGCAACGGCACCAAGCCGCACGCGGCGATCGAGGCCGGCTACGACCGCGCCTTCCTGACCATCGCCGACGCAAACATCACCACGCTGGTCGCCACGCTGGTGCTGTTCGCGCTCGGCAGCGGACCGGTCAAGGGCTTCGCGGTGACGCTGTCGATCGGCATTCTGGCCTCGCAGTTCACCGCCATCGTCGGCACCCGGGCACTGGCCCACCTGGTCTTTGCGCGCCGTGCGCGCATGACCGACCTGCCGATCTGGTGACAGGACCCCGTCATGCGCTTCTTTTCCCGTGTCCCCAACATCAATTTCATGGCGCAGCGCCGCACCGGCCTGGTGCTGTCCGCGGTGCTGACGGTGGGGGTAGTGCTGCTGCTGGCCGTTCGCGGCCTGAATTTCGGCATCGACTTCACCGGTGGCGTGCTGGTGGAGGTCAACTACCCGCAGTCGATCGAGCTCGACCAGGTGCGCGCCGCACTGGGCAAGGCCGGCTACGAGAAGGCCGTGGTGCAGTACTTCGGCACCAGCCAGGACGTGCTGATTCGCTTGCCGCCTGCCGGCGATGACAGTTCGGCCGCGGTGAGCACCGCGATACTCGATGCGCTGGGCAGCGAGGTGGCGGGAATCGACCTGAGGCGGGTCGAATTCGTCGGCCCGCAGGTCGGCGAGGAACTCACCGAAAAGGGCGGACTGGCGATGCTGTTCGCCTTTCTCGGCATCATGGCCTACATCGCATTCCGCTTCGAATGGAAGTTCTCGGTGGGCTGCGTGGCGGCGCTGATCCACGACGTGGTGGTCACCCTGGGCGTGCTGTCGATCTTCCAGGTCGAGTTCGACCTCACCACGCTGGGCGCCATCCTGGCCCTGATCGGATACTCCAACAACGAAACCGTGGTGATCTACGACCGCGTGCGTGAAAACCTGCTCGGCCAGCGCCGGGCGGCGGTCGAGGACGTGGTCAATCTGTCGATCAACCAGACCCTGCTGCGTTCGATCATCACCCATCTGACAACGCTGCTGACGATGTTCGCGCTGTTCTTCCTGGGCGGTCCGAGCGTGCACAGCTTCTCGGTGACGCTGATCGTCGGTGTGCTGGTGGCGACCTATTCGTCGATCTACATCTCCACCGGCATCGCCATCCTGCTCGGCGTCAAGCGCGAAGACCTGCTGCCGCCCAAGGACGATCTGGAAGAAAAGGAAGTGGTGTAGGGCGCCTCGCGCGCAATGGCCGTCGCCCGACGGTGATCGCGCAGCCGCGGGTGAAACCCGGATCGCTCAGCGTGCCATCGAAAAGCCGACGCCCACGCGGGTGACCGAGTCGTTGTAGTCGGTCAGGCTCTCGCCGTAGCCGTGCCACAGGTAGGCATGCCAGAACAGGTCGCCGCCGCCGATGCGCCAGTCGTGCGCAAGCTGGATCGCGCCATGCCCGGATGAAGGATTGCCGCGCAACATCAGGTGGATGCGACGCCGGTCGCCGATGCGGCGATACAGGTTGAACTCGGCATAGCCATAGTGGCGTTCGATATCCGGGTTGTCGTCGCCGCGGGCGTCGAGCTCGTCTTCCTTGCGGTCCTCCGGAAACCGGAACCAGACCTTGAGCTGGGCGGCGGTGCCACCGCGCTCGATGAAGGGCGCCACGTAGAGCCGGTCCCAGGAGCGCGAGTCGGGCAGTTCCTGGCCATTGGACTCGTGCTCGTAGCCCAGGTCGGCGCCCCAGGACAGGCCCGAGGGCGGCGCCTGACGCGGGAACCAGCGCCAGAACACTTCCGGGTTGTAGACGGTTTCACGAAACGGACGTGAGTCGCTTTCGTCGTACAGCGCCCAGAACGAGCGCTGCGAATAGGCGAAGTACAGCGGCAGCCCGGTGGGACGCAGCTTGGCACTGACCTGGAACAGCACTTCGGTCGCGTCGCCCTCGTAATCCCGTGAATAGGTATAGGGCAGGATGTAGATCGGCTTGTGCCAGCCGACGTCGCAGTTCAGGTCGTAGACGCGATGATCGCCTTCTTCGTCAGCAAAATGCCGCAGCCAGCCCTGGGAGCGATCAGTGCCGTCGTCGCAGTACAGCCAGCTGAAACGAGTCGGCTTCCTGGAGCGCGCCTCGTCGCCGCGGGCAGCTTCGGCGCCAGCGCCAGCGCCATCGGTTTCGGTTCCGGTTTCGGCGCTGGCTGCCTCTGGTGCCTGCGCCGTGGCCCGCCCCGGCAGCAGCCCAAGCATGCCCAGTGCCAGGCAGGAAAGCAGGTGCGCGCGCCTCATGCCAGCGCGTCCACGTAGGGCTTCATCACCCGCTCGACGCGGCACAGGCGCGCGTAGTGCCACAGCAGGTCGTTGTTGACGCGGCGCAATTGCAGTGCCGCGCGCAGGGCGTCGACTGCGATGTGCGGGCCGATCTTGTTGCGGACATTGAACAGGTCGGCCAAGGTTTTCTCC
>JAJFJX010000075.1 GCA_021773655.1 Panacagrimonas sp. | reverse complement strand
CGCGTGGTCGATGCTGGCGACGATCATGTTGCGCTCGAACCAGCGCCGGCCGTAGGGCTTGAGCGCCGCGCCCAGCAGGCCCCAGTCGCTGGCGTAGGCCAGCACGCAGCGGTGCACCCAGGGGTCATCGGGCAGGCGGGTGCGGGCGCGAAACCACATCGCGCCGTGGCTGCTGCGCTTCTTCGGCCGGAGTGGATTGACCGGGTCGACCGGGCGAAAATCGATGAAGAAATCCGCAGTCAGGGCAGCACGTGCCTCGGGCGTGATGTCCGGGGTCTGCGCGATCCATTCCTGCACCAGCTCCTGCCAGGACTGCAGCGATTCGGCGGGGGGCACGTCGGGCATCGCCACCTGACGCTCGAAGCCGTCCTCGTTCTTGTGAAAGGACGCCATCATCGACAGGATCGGCCGCCCGTGCTGGATCGCCTGCACCCGCCGCGAGGAGAACGAACCGCCGTCGCGCAGACGATCGACCTCGTAGATCACCGGCCGGTCCATGTCGCCGGGCAGCAGGAAGTACGCGTGCAGCGAGTGTGGCGCCCGGTCCTCAACGGTGCGACTGGCCGCCACCATGGCCTGGCCGATGATCTGGCCTCCGTACATGCTGCGGCCGCCCAGGTTGCGCGAGGGACCGCGGAACAGGTTCTGTTCCAGCGTTTCGAGGTTCAGCACTTCCAGCAGACCTTGTGCAAGAGCATCCATGTCGCGTCAGCCTCGAAGGATAATGAGCCAAGCCTAAGCGCTCGGGCGATGCCCGACCAAACCCGCACCCCTATCTCCGCCCAAAGGACCCCGCCATGCGCATCGGAACCTGGAACGTCAATTCGCTGCGCGTGCGCCTGCCCCACCTGCTCGACTGGCTGGCCACCGATCCGGTCGACGTGCTCGGCATCCAGGAGATCAAATGCCTGGATGAACAGGTACCGCGGGAGGCGCTGGCCGACGCCGGCTGGCAGGTGGTGAGCAACGGCCAGAAGACCTACAACGGCGTGGCGATTCTGGCGCGCCAGCCGATCACCGAGGTGTCGCGCGACATCCCCGGCCTGGACGACCCGCAGAAGCGCGTGATCGCCGCCACCGTCGATGGTGTGCGCGTGGTCTGTATCTACGTCGTCAACGGCCAGGCGGTGGGCTCCGAGAAATACGCGTACAAACTGCGCTGGCTGGCGGCACTGCGCGACTATCTGTACGAGCAGGCGGCACATCATGCGCAACTTGCCGTGGTGGGGGACTACAACATCGCACCGGCACCCGAGGACACCCACGACCCGGCCGTGTGGGAGGGCCACATCCTGTGCAGTGACGCCGAGCGCGAACAGTTCCGCGCGCTGCTCGCCCTGGGTCTGCGCGACTGCCTGGCCGAGCTCCCACCGCCGGGGACGCGATTCACCTGGTGGGACTATCGACAGGCGGCGTTTCGCCGCGACATGGGCCTGCGTATCGACCACGTGCTGGCGTCCGCGCCGCGGGCGTCGCGCCGGCAGGCGTGTCGCAGCGAGCTGGCGCCCCGGCAACTGGAGCGTCCCTCCGACCACGCGCCGGTGGTGGCCTGCTTCACGCCGGGCTGAACACCCGTTGAACCTGTGAACCAGCGCACACAATTCAGGGTTAAAAGGGGTTTTTCATGGCCACTTCAGACCTCACGCTGTGTCTATAGTGCATGGCCCACGAATGCCCGAGCAGCGGTATTCCCCGATTCGAGGCAGAAATGAACCAACGGCGGCGCAACCATTACGACGTGACCGACCGGGTGCAGGTTTCGCACCCGGGCGAGGTCGCCCGTGCCGTGTGCGGCCTGCTGAAATCCTTGTACCCGCAGCAGGACCTGCAGCCGCTGCGCGAGGCCTACGACACCTTCACCCATCTCTACGCCGGCACCCTTCCCGGCTATCTGGGCTGCGACACCCGCTATCACGACGCCCAGCACAGCCTGGACTGTTCTCTGGCCCTGGCAAGGCTGATCGACGGGCACGAGCGCAGCGTGCCGGCCGAACAGGCGCTGGGCGGGCCCCGCGCCATGCTTGGCGTGATCGTCGCCCTGTTCCACGACGCCGGATACATCCGCAGCACCCGGGACACCGCTCGCAATGGTGCCGAATACACCCTGACCCATGTTCGCCGCAGCGCGCAGTTCATTGCCGATTTCCTGCCCATCATCGGTCTGGGTCGCGATGCACAGCGCGCCGCCGCCATCGTGCACTTCACCGGGTACGAGATGCCGCTGGATCAGGTTCCGGTGAGCGAACCCAAGGATCGACTGATCGGCTTCATGCTCGGCACCGCCGATAACCTGGCGCAGACCGCGGATCGCTGTTACCTGGAGAAGTGCCGCGATTTCCTGTTCGAGGAGTTCAAGATCGCCGGCCTCGCAGGCGCGCCGCGTGAGGCATCGGCGCAAGCGCCCCGCTATCGCACCGTGGAGGCACTGCTCGAGAACACCCCGGACTTCAACCGCCGCCTGTGGGAGGACCGCCTGGACGGCTACTTCGGCTCGGTGCACCGCTACATGGAGCACCACTTCAAGGGCCGCAATCCCTACGCCGAGCAAATCGGGCGACATCTCGAACTGATTGCCCGGCTCGGATGCGGGCGCCAATTCCAGAAGCTCTCCAAACGGCCCGAATGCATCGACGCAGCGGCCTTGCGCAAGATGCTGGGCCTGTCCCCCAGGGTATCGGTTGCGGGCGCTGAACCGGCATCGCGCGCCTGCGGCCTTCGCCGCACTCAGGCGAGCTTTGCCTGGCAGACCTCGGGACGGTAACCGAGGGTCGCCGCCGAGATCCGCTGCTCCGCTGCTCCGCTGGTCCGCTGGTCCGCTGCTCCGCTGATCGGACCAAGCTCTCCGTTCGCCGGCGCAAAGCCGCTGGAATTCCAAAGCCATCACCCTGTTGTTCACGGCGTCCAAAGGCCGTTCGCAAGTCCCCGGCGCATATGCCGGATTGTCGTCGCCAAGGCGGGGCACAGGATTTGTAGCCCACTGGTCCGGACCGTCCGGACAGGGTGCCCGAGGGGGGCACATGGCGGTCCGCGGACATCATGCCCATGGACCGGGTCGACCCAACACCGGATCAACCTTCAAAGACCCGACCGCATCCACCACCGCCAGCGGCTGGCCGCCGATTGCGCCAGATGGCCCTCTTGCTGCTTGGCCTGCCGCTGTGCGCGCAGGCCGCACCGCCGTCCATGGACAGGCTCGATTCGGCACCGCTGCACACACTGCGAACCGCCATCGACAAGGCTGCCAGTGACAGGCAGTTCGGTGCGCCACTGCGATTCGCCACCGAAGTCCCGGTCACCCTTGGCATCGGCGACGGCGCCTGGGACAGCCCTGCGCCCGGCGTGGCACGGTGGCGCCTGCGGGTATCTTCCGACGGCGCTCGCTCGCTGAGCTTTAGGCTGCAGGACCTGCACCTGCCGCCCGGGGCCGAGCTTTGGGTGTTCGACCGCCAGGGCCGTGATATCCAGGGGCCCCTGCAGGGTGATCGGCAGGGCACGGTCTGGACGCCGCTGGTGCGCGGCCACGAGGCCCTGATCGAAGCCAGCATGCCTGAGAGCCAGCGCGAGGCGTTTTCCGTGGTCACGGCCCAGGCCTTCGTCGGCTATCGCAGCCTGGCCGGTCGAAGCTGGCCGCTGGATCCGGTCTCCGGCACCGGCAACGGTGCTTCGGGCGCCTGCCAGATCGATGTCGCGTGCAGCGCCGCTGACGCCTGGCAGCCCCAGGTCCAGGCCACGGTGCTGCTGGTGATCGCAGGAACCACCATCTGTTCGGGGACCCTGGTCAACAACGCTCGGCAGGACGACCGGCCGTTGATCCTCACCGCAAACCATTGCGGCGTCACCGACGCCAACGTCGACTCCACGCTGGCCTATTTCAACGTCCATCGCAGTACCTGCAACGGCGGCAGCTACGGCAGCCTGATGCAGAACCTGCGCGGAAAATCACTGCTCACGCGTGCACGAGCCGGGAGCGGCGCCGACCACGCCCTGTTCGAACTGGTGGACAAACCCCCGCCTGCGTTCAACGTCTACTACGCTGGCTACGACATCAGTGGTGCGGTGCCCACCTCCGGCGCCGGCACCCACCATCCAGCCGGGGACGACAAGAAAATCAGCCGCTACACCGCCCCGGCGTACGTCACAAGCGATATCTGCATCGGCTCCAACTGCGGACTGTTGGGCGACGGCTTCAGGATCAACGCCTGGTCGGTGGTCTGGGGCCAGGGTGCCACCGAAGGCGGGTCGTCGGGCTCTGCCCTGTGGAACCAGGACGGAAGTCTGGTGGGCGTGCTCTCAGGCGGTCACGCCCAGTGCGTCGCAGCGGGAATCAACAACGGTGGAGTCGACTACTACGCAAGGCTGGACACGGTGTGGACCGAACCCGGCGCCGGTCTGCTCGGCGGCCCCTCGCTCAAGCAGGTGCTGGACGCGCAGAACAGCGGTTGTCTCCAGGTGCCGGGCAAGGCACCAGGTGCCGCAAACGCGTTGAACTGCACCAGCACCGAGACGCCGAGTTCGGGAACGCCAGAACCGGAACCAGAACCGGAACCAGAACCGCCGGCGCCGCCGCCGGCACCTATCCCCACCCCCATCCCCGAAATGCCCCCTGACATCGATACCGGGACCAGCAGCTCCGGCGGCGGCAGCTTCGGATGGTCACTGTTACTGCCGATGTTCTTGTTCTGCCTCACGCGCAAACGATTCCATCGACGTCCCCGAGGCCGCACGATCTTCGGTTTCCGATGTTGAATGGCGGGTCGGCCATGCACGAGCGCGTGTGCCGATGCCGGTGCAGATGCCGGCGACCGCATGGATCATCTAGAACATGGATCCTCTAAACCATCGAGAGCAAAGAGCTGTTTCCGGGTTCTTGTTTCGGCTTCTTGAGAGGATTGTTCTTGAGAGATACGTATGAAGTTCAGCCGGTGTCATCTGCCCCTTCGTGCAAAAGACACCGCGGCCGATTCCGGCTGACTTTCATTTCATTCCCAGACGGGGTCAATTCGGGGTCAATTTCCGGTGACGCTCACTTCGGCGCGTCGGTTCAGCGCCCTGCCCTCATCAGTCTCGTTGGTCGCCTGCGGACGTGATTCGCCGAAAGCCTGTATGAGGATGCGGCCACCATCGACGCCCTTGCGCTGAAGGTAATCGCGCACGATGTTGGCACGCCGCTCGGAAAGACCCAGGTTGTAGCCGTCGGTGCCGACCCAGTCGGTGTGTCCGGAAACCCTGACCCTGAGGTCCGGATACTCGGTCGCCAGCGCGTTGATGACCCGGGCCGCGTCGTCGAGCAGGGTCTGGGCGTAGTCGGTCAGGCGCGACTGGTCGAAGGCGAAGTGGATATCCTCGAAGACCCGCTCGGCAGGACCCACTCCGGCGGAAGGCGGACAACCCTGCTCGTCAACCTGGACGCCCGTTGGGGTTTCGAGGCAGGCGTCGCTGTCGTCACAGACGCCGTCGCCGTCTGCATCCGGGCACGCCGCAGGGGGTGGAGGCGGCGCAGCGGCTTCAACCGCCGCATCGGCCGCCTTGCCCAGCGGGACCACCAGGCCGATCTTCAGCACCGCCTCGCCCAGTTCATCCAGGCCACTCTGGCCGAAGGCATCGGACTCCAGGAAGATGTGCCGGTAACGCAGGTCGCCGCGCAATCCCAGGTCGGTTCCGGACACGTTGAAATACTTGATGAAGCCCAGGCCGACATCGACCATGGGCTCGGACGCGGACTCCTCGCCCTCGACCTTGGTACGGACCGCGCCGACACCGACGCCGAAATACGGCGAGAACCCCGGATCGCGGCCATAGAAGTGCAGACCGTCGATCTTGACCCCGAAGTCCCTGATGCCGGGGCTGCCGGCAACGCCCTGATCGAAGTGGTGGCCGAAGGCTGACACCTCGAGCCCCCAGCGGCGATTGATGGCCAGGCCGACCCCGAGTTGCAGACCATTGCCGCTTTCCAGCGCCTGCGAACCGCCGCCGACCAGCGCATCGCGATCATCCTGCTCGAACACATGGCTGAACATGCCGGACAGGTACGGACGCATCTCTGCGGGGCCTTCCTGTGC
>JAJFJX010000074.1 GCA_021773655.1 Panacagrimonas sp. | reverse complement strand
GCATCGTTGTAGTCGCCGATCCAGCCGGCGCGGAAGGCCTGGGTCTTCTGCTGCAGGCGCCGGTTCTGCAGGTAGACCTTCCACTCCTCGTTGATCAGCACGGTCTCCACGCCCAGCCACTGCTTCCACATCGCCGAGATGACACTGGCGATCTTCTTGTGATCCTCGCTGGTGTTGTAGCGGATCTCGACGCGTGCCGGATTGGTGTCCGAGTAGCCGGCCTCGGCGTACAGGCGGCGGGCCTCGGTCAGACGCTGTTCGCGATTCCAGTCGGCCCATTCAGGGCGCGCCGGCTGGTGGCCGGAGACGCCGGGCGGCACCCAGGTGACGGCCGGCTTCTGGCCGGCGCCGAGCACTTTGCCGGTGATCACTTCGCGATCGATGGCCAGAGTCAGGGCGCGGCGCAGGGCCTTGCTGTCCAGCGGCGGGCGCGCGGTGTTGAGGCCGTAGTAGTAGACGCCCAGATAGGTGTGCACGTGGTAGTCGCGCGCCAGGTTGTCGCGGATCCAGCCGATCTGGCTGGTCGGCACGGTGCTGGTCCAGTCCAGTTCGCCGGCACGGTAGCGCTTGAGTTCGGAGTTGACGTCCTCGGTGTTGAGGTAACGCACTTCCTCGATCACGGTGTCGTCGTCGTCCCAGTAGTGCGGGTTGCGGCGCAGCGTGATGTGCGACTGGATCACCCGCTCCACGAGCCGGTAGGCGCCGTTGCCGACCAGCTTGCCGGGCTGGGCGAAGTCCTTGCCGTGCGCCTCGAGGCTGGCGCGGTGGATCGGGTACGCAGAAGAATGCACCAGCAGGCCCAGGAAGTAGGGCGTGGGACCCTTGAGGCGAATCTGCACCGTGTGCGGATCGAGCGCGATGGCGCCGAGCGCATCGGGCGGCAGCGTGCCCTCGATCACGGCGTCGGCGTTGAGGATCGGCGACAGGATCTTGGAATAGTGCGAGCCGGTGGCGGGGTCGACGCTGCGCCGCAGTCCGGCCACCACGTCGGCGGCCTCGAAGGCCTCACCATTGGACCAGCGCGCGTTGCGGCGCAGGTGGAAGGTGTAGGTCATGGCGTCCTGGCTGATTTCCCAGCGTTCGGCGGTGCCCGGAATCAGGCTGCCGTCGGGGGCTTCGGAGACCAGCGATTCGAACAGGTCGCGCAGGACGTTGCTGGCCTGCACCCCTTCGACGCGGTGCGGGTCCAGCGATTCCACCTCCGGACCATTGCCCTTGCGCAGCACCTGCTCGTCGGCCAGGCGCGGTTGGGGTGCAGCGGGTGCGGCGCCGGTGGCGCCCGCCGCGGACAGCGTCATCGCCAGGGTCAAGGTCAGGGTCAGCAACAGGGTCAGGCCGGGAACGATCCGGGTCATGTGCGGGACCATCCAAGGGTCGGGGCGAGGTTCACGATAACCACACTGGTCAGAATGATGAAGGTCCCCGCCAGTTGCAGCGGGCCCAGCGTCTCGTCAAGCAGCCAGGCCCCGAGCAGCACCGCGATCGCCGGATTGACGTAGGCATGCGTGCCCAGCGTCGCCGGCGTGACGTGGTGGACCAGCCAGTAGTAGCAGGCGTAGCCGATGCAGGTGCCGAAGATCATCAGGTAGGCCATCGCCGCCAGGCTGCGGGCCGACCAGATCCAGCGTCCCGCATCGCCGTTGAGCAGGCCCATTGCGCTCATCAGTGCCCCGGCGATCAGCACCTGCACGGTCGCCGCCACCAGCGGCGGGCACTGCGCCGGCCGGCGCTTGGACAGGATCGCCCCCAGCGCCCACAGGAACGGGGCGATCAGCATTGCCGCGTAGGCCAGTGGCGGTGCCTGGTCGAGTTGCAGGCCCGTGCCGACCAGCACGCCGACGCCGATCAGGCCCACCACCAGTCCGGCCAGCGCGATGCGCGTGACCCGCACGCCCTTTGCGCCCAGGCTGCCGAGCCCGGCGATCCACAGCGCCGAGGTGGCCACGATCAGCGCCGCCTGGTTGGAGTCCACCCACTGTTCGGCCCAGGTCACCAGGCCATTGGCGCCGACCAGCATCAGGGCGCTGGTGGCCGCCAGCCACGCCCAGTCCATCCGGCGCTGTGGCAGCGGCAGACCCTTGAAACGGATCCACGCCAGCATCAGCAGTCCGGCCAGCAAGAAGCGCAGTCCGGCCGACAGCAGTGGCGGAAGCGCCTCGACCATCACCCGGATGCCGAAGTAGGTCGACCCCCAGAGCACGTAGACCGCGGCCAGCGCCGCGGCCACCCGCAGCCGATGCGCATCGTCCATGACTCAGGCGGTGCCTTGCAGGATCAGTTCGGCCACGCCATCGGGGTCGTCCCACATCGGCACGTGGCCCCAACCCTCGGGGCGCAGCCAGCGGGTGTGGGCGGGCAGTTGGTCGCGACGCTGGCAACTGCCGGTGAACAGCCAGTCGCGGGTGCCGAAGGCGATGGTGACCGGGAGGGTCAGGTCGCGGCCGCCGACGAACCGGGTGGCGGCGCCTAGGGTGGCTTCGAACGCGGTGGCGGCGGCGAAGCCCCTGGCCATGGCCAAGGCCTCGGTGCGGGTCAGGCGCCAGCCGCGACTGGTCATCGGCAGCATCAGGGCCAGGGTGCGACCCAGCACCGAACGCATGACCTGCTCGGAGACATCGGGCATCTGCCGGACCGCCCAGCGCGTGGCGCGCAGCGTTGCGTGGACTTGCAGCGGTGCGTCGCGCGAAGGCCACAGCCCGCCAGGAGACAGGCCCA
>JAJFJX010000073.1 GCA_021773655.1 Panacagrimonas sp. | reverse complement strand
GGCCTGGGTCAAGCACGTCAGCCCGCACACCAGGGTGATCTCGGTGGAACCGGAGGACTCCGACTGCATGGCCCAGGCGCTGGACGCGGGGCGCCGGGTGAAGCTCAACCAGGTCGGCCTGTTCGCCGACGGCGTGGCCGTGAAGCAGGCTGGCGCCGAACCGTTCCGGGTGTGCCGCGAGCTGGTGGACGAATGGATGCGCGTGTCCATCGACGAGATCTGCGCCGCGATCCGCGACATGTTCTACGAAAACCGCGCCGTCCCCGAACCCGCAGGTGCGCTGGGCGTGGCCGGGGTCAAGCGCTGGGTGGCGGAGCACGGGGTTAGCGGCCAGAACCTGTGCGCCATCGTCTCCGGCGCCAACGTCAATTTCGATCGCCTGCGCCACATCGCCGAGCGCGCCGAACTGGGTGACGAGGCCGAGGCCCTGCTGGCGGTGACCATCCCGGAGCGGCCCGGAAGCTTCAAGCAGTTCCTCAGGCTGCTCGGGCGCCGCGTGATCACCGAATTCAACTACCGCTATTCGGCGCCGGAGGCCGCGCATGTGTTCGTCGGCATCCGGCTCGCCGATGGGGTGACCGAGCGCGACCACGTCATCGAGTCACTGCGCCTGCACGGCCTGGCCGTGGTGGACATGTCCGGCAACGAAATGGCCAAGATGCACGTGCGCTTCATGGTAGGCGGTCGCGCGCCGACTGGCCTGGCCGACGAGCATTTGTTCCGCTTCGAGTTCCCCGAACGACCCGGGGCCTTGGTGGATTTTCTCGGCGCCGTCGGCGGACGCTGGAACATTTCCCTGTTCCATTACCGCAATCACGGTGCCGCCTACGGCCGCGTGCTGTGTGGCCTGCAGGTGCCGCGGCGCGATCGCGCCGAATGCCGGCGCTCGCTGGAGGCGCTGGGTTATCCCTACAGCGAAGAGACCGGGAATCCGGCCTACGAGTTGTTTCTGGGGTCGGATAGCCCGCGTTAGCCTTTGAGGGACACATGTTCGAGAAAATCAGAAAAGGAGGCTCATACTCCAGGCCGCAGCTCGCGGAGCTTTGGGGCTATGCCAGCTTTCATGCCATCGCCCGAGGTGTAGTTACTCCCCAAGGCAAAAACAAGATCATCCTCTTCGTTACAGAGGAGAAGCAGGCGTTCCAAGAGCAATATCAACATAAGAGCAATATCAACATAAGTTGCACGCGAGCACTCTGTCGTGGGAGGGGCCAACAGATCATTTCGCGGAGCAGCGCATGATTGCTGCTGCTAACACCGGCGATGAAATTCATCTGTTCCACCGTGAGCGCCACCACACAGATTTCACGTATGTGGGTCAGCTTTCAGTGCAGTCGCATCAGTTGCACGCTGGCAGGCCAAGCACTTTCGTGTTCTTGGTCCAGTAGGTGGCGCTTAGATAACGCGGCTTGCCGCCGACCTGGCGCCGGGTTGCGTCGTCAAGGCCGCGGCTGAGCTTGCGCGATATCCGGGGGCGGCACCCACCCCCCGAACTCTTTCTCCAGCGCAATGGCCACGGCGATGGTGCGCGCGTCCTGGCCAGGGGCGCCGATGACCTGCACACCCAGCGGCAGTCCATCCCGGTTCAAACCCAGCGGCACTTGCGTGGACGGAAAGCCGAGCACGTTGACGATGCCGCAGTAGGCAAAGCCGAACGGTCGCAGCAGGGGTGCGTTGTGGCGCGGCGCGACGCGCGGGTAGGGCGGGTAGAGCAGCACCCCGTCCTCGCCCAGCGCGGCCAGCAGCTCCTGCTTGAGGGCGCAGCCGGCTTCGATGAAACGCTGCGTCGGCATCGGCACCATCTCCAGCGCGGCCAGGGCCAGGGCCGGCAAGGTGTGATCGGTCATGCCCAGCGGCCACTTGATCAGTTCCCGGAGGACCGAGATACGGCGACCCTGGCCGAGCTGCTCGGCGAACGGGGCGGGCTGTGCCGCATGCATCAGTGCCGACCAGATCCCGAACGCGTGCCGCAGTCCCTGTGGCTGCAGCCATTCCAGGCCCTGAGTCTGCGTGCCCAGCCACTCGGCGGCATCCTGCTGCGCCTGCATCATTTCGGCCGCCACGGTCCGCCTGCCGTCGTCACGGATCGCCAGCACGCGCAGCTTCTTGAGCTGGACACGTGCCGGGTTTCCGCCCAGCGCGCCGCTGCGGCACAGCGGATCGACGCCATCCGGCCCGGCCAGAATCTTCAGCAACGGCCATAGATCCTCTGCGCGCCGAGTGATCGGCCCGGTGACACAGTTGAAATTCATCTGCCCGGTCGGCAGCGGGTACTGACCGGTGTTGGGCACGATGCCCGGCGTGGGCTTGTGACCGAACACGCCGTTGAAGAAGGCGGGGAAACGGATCGAGCCGCCGACATCGGCGCCCAGCCCGAAGGGCGAGGCCCCGGCTCCGATCAGGCTGCCTTCGCCACCGCTGGAACCGCCGGCGATGCGCTTCTCGTCGTAAGGGTTGCCGGTGCGGCCGTAGACGCGGTTGTGGGTCTCCATCCACATGCACAGCTCTGGGGTGTTGGACAAACCCAGCACGATGGCGCCGGCCTCACGCAGGCGCTGCACGGTCGGCGCGCAGGTGTCGGAAACGGCCTTGCGCCGGGCCACCAGACCCGAGACCTGCGGGTAGCCCGGAAACGCGAAATTTTCCTTGATCGTGCAGGGCACGCCGAGCAGTGGCGGCAGCGTTCCCTGGTCTTCGGCCTGCAGGCGCAGGTCGGCGGCATCGGCCTCGACGCGGGCCTCGTCGAAACGGAACTGCACCATGGCGTTGATGCGCCGGTTCACCGCCACGATGCGCGCGATGTGAGCGTCGACCAGCTCGCGCGAGGTGATCTTGCGGGCGCGCAACGCGGCCGCCATGGCAGTGGCGGACAGGCGCAAGGGGTTCAGATCGGGCATGTCAGGTGCGGATGGGGTACAACTTCAGGCGCGTGTCGACGCGGGCGATGGTCACGAAAGCACGATCATCGTGCAGCAGGCGCACACCATGCTCGATGGCGGTCCGGGCGATCAGGCATTCGGGTGGACTGCACGACCTCATGCCCTGCCAGTGGCAGCGTGCGTACAACTCCGCAGCAGCGGCATAGGTGCCAAGAGCGGGTGACGGCATCAGCTGCGGCAACGCGGCGAAGCTGTCGCGTAGCCGCTGCAGATGCTCTGGCGATGCGGCTCCCTGCAGCAGTTCCTGGAAGATCACCGGCGTGATGGCGGCTTCGTCGCGCTGCAGCAGACGGCGCAGTTGGCATACGGGTGAACTGAGCTTCTGGCGCAGAAAATTGATCCACACCGTGCTGTCAACCAGAACCAAGATTCATGCTCTTCCTCACCGCGCGCACGTCGTAGTCAGGGTCCAGGCAGGGCTCGGTGGCCAGTTCGAGGACCCGCTGCGCGGCGGCCGAACGCTCCGCCACCAGCTGCTGCAAGGCCAGGTGCACCACCTCCCGCTTGGTCCTGGCGCCGGAGGACTTCATGGCCGCAAGCACCAGGGCGTCATCGAGCACGATATTGGTTCGCAAGCCTACACCTCCTGATGTGTAGGATAGCCTGCGCCTGAGGGACCATGTCCCCTGCCGCCGGCAGGCCGCTTGCCGTGCCGACGGGTTGGCCGGCATCCGCGGCCAGCGATGCCTGCCTCGGGCTCTGCAACAATTCGGCTCATTGGAGACGAGCGCGCACCGATGACCACCGCCGACCACAAGACCACCCTGCTGGACTGGTTCCATTACTGGGAACTGACCCGGCCGCAGGCGGTGTATCTGAGCCAGCCGACCGCAGATGGGGTCACCGATTACACCTGGGCCGAAGTCGGCGATCAGGCGCGGCGCATGGCCGGTCACCTGAAGTCGCTGAAGTTTCGGCCACGCAGCCATATCGGCCTGCTGTCGAAGAACTGCGCGCACTGGATCATCGCCGACCTGGCGATCTGGATGGCCGGCCATGTCAGCGTGCCGCTGTACCCCACACTCAATGCCGCGACCGCTGGCCATGTACTCGAACACGGCGAGGTGCGGCTGCTGTTCGTCGGCAAGCTCGAAGCCCCGGAGTGGGAGGCGGTGCGTGGCGGGATTCCGGATGACCTGCCGCAGATCGGCCTGCCGCTGGCGCCACGGACCCTGCAGGCGCCGTGCTGGGACCAGATCACGCCGCGGGCGCGCGTGCTCAAGACTGCGCCGCGCCGCAAGCCGGGCGAAATGGCCACGCTGATCTACACCTCCGGCTCCACCGGCCGCCCAAAGGGCGTGATGATCAGTTTTGCCGCCATGCTGGCCTCGCCCGAGGGCTGGGGCCAGGTGATCCCGACCACGCCGGAGGACCGCATGCTGTCCTACCTGCCGCTGGCCCACGCGGCCGAACGCGCAGTGGTGGAGGCCGCCTCGCTGCGCAACGGCTTTCGCGTTTATTTCGCCGACACGCTGGCGAGCTTTGTCGACGACCTGCGTCGGGCCCGACCCACGATCTTCCTGTCGGTGCCCCGCCTGTGGACCCGGTTCTACCAGGGCATCCAGCAGAAGCTTCCAGCGTCGCGTCAGCGCCTGCTGTTCCGCACGCCGGTGGTCGGTGGCATCGTCAAGCGCAAGCTGCTGCACGAACTGGGACTGGACTACACACGCCATGCCATCACCGGCGCGGCACCGCTGCCGCCGGGCATCGTCGAGTGGTATCGCGAGATCGGCCTGGACCTGCTGGAGGGCTACGGCATGTCGGAAAACTTCTCCTATTCGCACGGCAGCCGGCCGGGCCAGGTGCGTGTCGGCTACGTCGGCCAGACCGTACCCGGCGTGCAATGCCGCATCGCCGCCGACGGCGAGGTGCTGGTCAAGAGCCCCTGCAACATGCTGGGGTACTGGCGCGATGAAGCGCTCAGCGCCGAGGCCATCGACGCCGAAGGGTGGCTGCACACCGGTGATCGTGGCGAGATCGATGCCCAGGGTCGTCTGCGCCTCACGGGCCGGGTCAAGGAGTTGTTCAAGACCGCCAAGGGCAAGTACGTGGCCCCGGCCCCGATCGAGAACCGGCTGATGCGCCACCCGGCGCTGGAGGCGGTGTGCGTCACGGGCGTCGGGCGCGCCCAGCCATTTGCACTGGCGATGCCGGGCGAGGCGACGTGCGAGCGATGTGCAGGCGAGTCGCAGCGCATGGTGCTGGAACGTGAGCTTGCGGCGTTGCTCGATGAGGTCAACGCCGAACTCGAACCGCACGAGTGCCTGGAGTTCATCGCCGTCGTGTCCGAACCGTGGACCATCGAAAACGGGTCCCTGACCCCGACGCTGAAGATTCGGCGCGAGGTGATCGAGCTTCGCCATGAACAGGACATCGAGGCCTGGGCCTCGCGCCGGCGCAAGGTCATCTGGGCATGACGGCGCGACTGTTCAGGCGCCTGCGCGACCAGGGCCTGGCGCTCAACGAGCGGGCGGCGCAGATCGCCAGCAATGCCTTCGACCGAATTTTCATTCCCGGCACCCTGGTGCAGTCCGGTCAGATGCCGTTCGAGGTCATCCATACCTATGGCATCACCTCGGTGCGCTACTACCCACCGCTGGAGGTGGAGCAGATCCAGCTGTCCGACGGCGGCGTGCTGCCGACGCTGCCGGAGACCCACGGCGTGCCGCTGGTGCTGGTGCCGCCGCTGGCGGCGCGGCCGAGCATCTTCGACCTGATGCCCAACCGCAGCCTGGTCAAGTATTTCGTGGCACGCGGCTTTCGGGTGTATCTGATCGACTGGGGCGAGCCCGGTCGCGAGCAGGCCCACTACGGCCTGGGCGACTACGTCGAAGACCTGATGCCCGAGGCGCTGACGCGCATCCGCGAACACGCGCAGGTGCAGGATCTGAGCCTCTTCGGCTGGTGTCTGGGCGGCCTGTTCTGCCTGATGTATGCGGGCATCTCAGACGACCAGCGGCTGCGCAATATCGTCACCGTAGCCAGCCCCATCGACACCCACCAGGGCAGCCTGATGGGCCAGCTCACCGCAGCGCTGATGAAGCCGGCCGAACTGGTGCGCAAGCTCACGAGCTTTCGCGTGCACCTGCTGGCGCCGGAGCGGCTCGTCATTCCGGGCTGGATGAATTCGCTGGCGTTCAAGCTCACCAATCCGGTCGGCAGCATCACGACGTACTGGGACTTGGTGCTGCGGCTGTGGGACCGCGAGTTCGTGGAGTCCCACACCACCACCTCGAATTTCCTGAACAACATGCTCGCCTACCCCGGGCGCCTGATCCAGGACATGTTCGTCAAGTTCGCCATCGACAACGACCTGTCGCGCGGCACCATCGAACTCGACGGCCGCGTCGCGGACTTCAGCCGAATCCGCAGCTCGGTTCTGGTGTTCGCGGGCTCGGCCGACACGCTGGTGACGCCTGCCGCGGCGCGCAGCAGCCTGGACCTGGTGGCCTCCGAGGACACGTGCTACCGGGTCGCACCGGGTGGACACGTCGGCGTGCTGGCCGGGGCTCTGGCCCAGGCTGCGGTGTGGGAAGTGGCGGCCGACTGGCTGCATGCGCGCTCGGCAGTGGCCATCCCGCGCTCGGCCGAGCAGCTCGAAAACGAACGTCGGCTGCGCCAGCGTCGACGCCTGTCCGATGATCCGGAGTTCTGAGCCGAGCCACTGGTCGCCGGCCTAGCGCCCGGCGCGCCGACGGAACGACCCGTTGTCGATCCGTGTCAGTCTGCCTGCCCTTCCATCACCTTCGGGGAGAAACCCGTGCCACGTTCAATCCTACTGACGCTGCCCGCCGCGCTGCTGGCATTGGCGGCCTGCACGCCCGGCGGCGACGACGCCGCAGGCGGAAACGGGGCGGATACCGCATCCGGATCGGCTCGGGACAGCGCCCCGCTGACCGCCGAGACGGTTCAGGCTCCCGAGCCGGTGCTGCAGAAGATGGTCGCGGGCGACTGGCGCAAGGCCGCCCATCGCGACCGCGACATCTGGCGTCACCCGGTGGAGTCACTCAGCTTCTGGGGCCTGCGGCCGGGCATGAAAGTACTTGAGGTCCAGCCCGGTGGCGGCTGGTGGACCGAAATCCTCGCCCCTTACGCACACGCCACTGGCGGTGCCTACTACGCCACCGCCGTGGATCTCGAAGATCCCGAAACCGATGACGCAGCGCGCCAGGCACGCCAGCGCTGGGCCGCACGCTGGGCCGACAAGCCGGAGATATTCGGCAATGTCCAGCTGGTCAACTGGGGGCCCCGGTCGGCGCCGCTGCCGGCCGATACCTTCGACCTGGCACTGGTCGCGCGCTCCATGCACGGCTGGATCCGCCGCGATCAGGCAGACAAATACCTGGCCGACCTGTATGCCGCGCTCAAACCCGGCGGCATCCTGGCGGTGGAACAGCACCGGGCCGACCCCGGCGATCAGGAATTGCCGCCGCTTTCCGGCTACGTCACCGAGGCCTACATCATCGACCTGGCCACCAGGGCGGGCTTCGAGCTGGACGCCAGTTCCGACATCAACGCCAATCCGGCCGACACCAAGGACCATCCCTTCGGCGTGTGGACGCTGCCACCGACTGCGCGCACCCGGCCTTACGAAGAGGGGGCCGATGCAACCGATCCGGATTTCGACCGGAGCAAGTACGACGCCATCGGCGAGTCTGATCGCATGACGCTGCGATTCCTCAAACCGGTGATCAGGGAATGAGCTGGCGCGCCGTTCCCAGATACGCGCTGCCCTGCTTGCGAACCGCCCCGGCCTGAGCCTTTTCCGAAGCCTGGTGGACGGATTCCAGAGTATTGGCGAGCACGTCGAGTTCGTCGTCGATCTTCTGGAGCGCCACTTCCAGGGTGTAGGTCAGCTCGTGGACCCGGCCCAGGTCGGACCCGCTGAGATCGGAGTTCGCCAGAAGCGTCTCCAGCTCCGTGTTGGCCTCCGAGAAGTTTCGGACCGCTATCGGCAGGGTCGGCGACGGCTTGCCTTCGTAGTGATCGGGACGCTCGTCGGCCAGCAGAGGGGTGACGAGCCCGGTCGCCAGGCTCGCGGCCGCGACGAAGAATGGGAGTGCGCGCATGGGGTGGTAATGGATAATGATGAGAATCGTTATCGTATAGAGCCGTGCCCACGGTGGGCAAGCCGGCCGGCGCCGTACCGGGCTCGTTCCAGATCATGAGCGACGCCGGCGGCGTGCTCTGATCGAAGCCCACCGGCCCCGACCGTCCCACCCGGTTCAACCGGAGTGCCGACACTGCCCGCCGACACGGCCCTGCCGCCGGCGTCGAGAGAATCCGACTCGACGTGGCTTTGCCTCCCCCGTATGGCTTCCAGCCTCCAGGATGCCTGGCCGGCGATGCAGCCCTGCTCCCGTCCAGGCCGGGCGGCAAAGGCGCGGGCTGCACCATGCCGCCCGGAATAATTTGGCGTCTTGCCCTCAAGCCGCGCTGCGAACCGCGGCCAGCACCCCGTCGATCGTGCCGGGATCGTCCAGCCCGGTCGTGTCGCCCTTGACCATTCCGGTCTCGGCCGCCTCGCGCAACAGGCGGCGCATGGTCTTGCCGGCCCGCGTCTTGGGCAGGGCGGGGCAGATGTACACTTTTTCCAGCCGTGCGATGCCGCCGATTCCGGCGTCGACCGCCTTGCGCACGGCCGCCGTGACCCGCGCAACGTCCTCGCCCGGCCGCAGGCACAGGAAGGCAGCCGGCACGGTGCCCTTGACTGCATCGTTCACGCCCACGACCGCCGCATCGGCCACGCCGGACTGGGCCGCGGCGATCGATTCGATCTCCATGGTGCTGATCCGGTGTGCGGCCACGTTGATGACGTCGTCCGCCCGCCCCAGCACCCAGAGATGGCCGTCCTGGTCGCGAACCGCTTCGTCGGCCGTGAAATAACGGCCGGGGAAGCGCTGGAAGTAAGTCTTCAGATACCGCTCGTGATCGTCCCAGATGGTGCTCGCGAGCGTGGGAAACGGCGCGGTCAGCACCAGGGTGCCCTTGACGCCATCCGCCACTGGCTGGCCCGCCTCGTCCACGATCTCACAGCAGTGTCCGGGCACGGGGCGCCCGCAACTGCCGGCCTTGATGTCGTCCACGCCGGCCACCGGATAGGTCCAGGTGGAACCGGTTTCGGTCTGGCCGTAGCCGTTGATGATCGGCAGATCGCCGCGACCCAGGGTTTTCGATGCCCAGCGGAACGACTCGCCGTCGAGCGGTTCACCCTGCACGCTGATCATGCGCAGCTCGGGCAGCGGATTGCGCCGCACCGCCTCGTCGCCGGTCGCGCGCAGCATGCGCAGGACGGTCGGAGCCGTGAGGATCCTGGTGACCTTGTGGCGGGCGGCAATCTGGTAGAAGCGCTCGCGGTCCGGAAAGTCGATGGAGCCCTCGTACCAGAGCAGCGTGGCGGCGTGCGCCGGTCCGCCCACGATGGCGTGGATCGGGAAGGTGAGCCAGCCCACGTCGGTGGCACACCAGTAGATGTCGTCGTCCTCCAGTCCGATCTGCCACTGCACGTTTGCCCATGAGCCCAACAGGAAACCGGCCGTGGTATGCACGATGCCCTTGGGCTTGGATTCGGTCCCGCTGGTGAACATCAGGAAGGCGGGTGCGTTGGCCTCCACCGGCGCGCAGGGACAGTCCGTGCTCTGTGCCGCGAGCAGGGTCTCGTAATCGGTTTCGCCGTCGCGCAGGGCAGTGCCGCCGCGATTGACGACGATGACCTGTTCCACGCCGGGCGCCTGTTCGCGCGCGCGCCGGATGTTATCCAGCAGTTGCACCGTCTTGCCGCGTCGCGGGCTGGTGTCGGTGGTGAACACCACGCGGGCGCGCGAGGCCTGAAGGCGCAGGGCGGCGGCGTCCGGCGCAAAGCCCGAGAACAGCACCGTGTACACCGCGCCGATCCGGTGGCAGGCATGGATGGCCACCAGTGTTTCGGGCAGGTTGGGGAGATACAGCGCCACCACGTCGCCGGCGCCGATGCCGAGCGACTTGAGCCCGTTGGCGCAGCGCACCACCGCCTCTCGCAGCTCCAGGTAGGTCATGGTCCGGGTCTGGCCGGTCTCGGTCTCCCAGATCAGGGCAAGGCGCTGCGCCGTGCGCGGATCTTCCGCGTGGCGGTCCACGCAGTTGTCGCAGATGTTCAGGGTGCCGTCGACAAACCACCGCGCATCGCCGAAGCCGCCTTCGCGCACCCGCGTCCAGGGCTTGATCCAGCGCAGGCGCTTCGCCACCCAGGCCCAGTAGGCGTCGGGGCCTTCCGCGGCTTCGACGCTGCGCGCCTCGGCCAGCAGGCCGGCCTGATGTGCGGACCGGCCGGACTCCGGCAGGGGGATCAAGGGTTCATCGAGCAGGGCCTTGAGCGATTCGTCCACGGCAGGCGCTGCGGTTTGTGCTTGGGTCATGGCTTCTCCTCCTTAAGTTTGGATCGGACATCAGCCGCCTGCTCTCGTGGCCGGCGGTGCTTCAGGTTTGCGTGGACAGCCAGCGCTGGGCCAGGCGCAGATGGGCGATGTCGATCATGCGTCCATCCATCACCGCCACACCGCGGCCGTCGGACAGCGCCTCCACGACACGCCGCGCCCAGTCCAGGTCTTCGGCGCTGGGCCCGATCAACTCGTTGATGACCGGCACCTGAGCGGGATGGATCGCGGCCTTGGAGGTGAAGCCTTCCTGCTTGGCAATGCGGCATTCCGCGGCCAGGCCGTCCATGTCGCGGATATCGGTGAACACGGAGTCGATGGCCGAGGTGCGGCAGGCCGAGGCCGCCACCTGCATCATCGTCCGCGCCAGGCGGAACACCGGCCGGTAGACGCCGGACTCGTCGCGATTGCTGCGGATGCCCAGGTCGCTTCCGAGGTCCTCACCGCCCCAGACGAAGCCGTGCAGACGCGGATGCGCCTCGTCGAGCGTGGGTAGCGCCAGCATGGCCTGCGCCGTCTCGGTAACGATGGCGACGATCCCGGTGGCGCCGGTCGTCGCGCCGGCCGCGGCCTCGGCGACGGACAGATGCAGGTCCATGCGCTCCACATGTGCGCGCCCGCGGCACTTGGGCAGCATGATGCCCTGGATGCGGCCCAGAGGCAGGGCCTGGAGGTCGGCCGCGAACTCCGGCGAGTCGAGCTGGTTGACGCGGATGTAGGCACGTTGGCCAGGCGGCAGGGACGCGAGCGTGTCGTCGATCATGGCGCGGGCGCGGGCCTTGTTCTCGGTTGCGACGGAGTCCTCCCAGTCGAACACCAGGGCATCGGCGCCGGCGCCGACGGCCTTGGCGGCCTTGCGGGCATCGTCGCCGGGAACGAACAGCCAGGAGCGGATCATGCCGGCCTCCGCTTCATGAAGGCCTGGCGCACGCAGGTCGCCACCAGCTCATCGCGCTGGTTGTAGGCGTTGTGGCGGAACTCCACGATGCCGGCCTGCGGCCTCGACTTGCTCTGGCGCAGCGACAGTACCTCGGTGACCACGTGAATCGTGTCGCCCTGGAACGTGGGCTTGGGGAAGTTCACCTCGCTCATCCCCAGGTTGGCGACGGTGGTGCCGAGCGTGGTTTCGTTGACCGTGATGCCGATCATCAGGCCCAGCGTGAACAGGCTGTTGACCAGCGGCTTGCCGAACTCCGTCTGGGCGGCGAAGTGCGCGTCGCAATGCAGGGGCTGAGGGTTCATCGTCAACATGGAAAACATCATGTTGTCCATCTCGGTCACCGTGCGGGTGAAGGCATGCTCGAAGCGCTTGCCGACCTCGAATTCCTCGAAATAAAGTCCAGCCATCGTTGTTCTCCTGGTTGAATGGGTTTTCTGATTGGGAATGACCGTCAGCCGGAATCGGAAACGGCGTCATTCCCGCGAAAGCGGGAATCCAGTGCTCCGGGGCGTGCCTTTTGCGGCCTCTGGATTCCCGTCTTCGCGGGAATGACGGTGGCTGAGGATCATTGCTCTCAAGAAAGGATTTTTAGTTGGGTGCGGGCGGCGGGACGATGCTGAGCAGCAGCTGGCCGGCGCCCACCACGCCGCCGACCGTACAGTCCACCGAACCGACGATGCCGCTGACGCTGGCCTGCAGGTTGAAGATCAGCTTCATGGCCTCCATGACGATCACCACGTCACCGGCCTCCACGGCCTGGCCTTCGCTGACGTTCAGCGTGGTGACGACGCCGGGGATGCTGGCGCGGATCTCCCCGGCAGCGCCGGTGCTGGCGCCCTTGCCGACATCGGCCAGCGCTTCCAGCAGCGAGCGCACGGCCGCATGCCAGCGCAGGCCCTGGTGCCAGGCCGTGACGCTGCCGGCGCGCAGGTCGCTCTGGATGGCGAAACGCGTCGTGCCGGTCACCCCGGTTGCGTCGCTCAGCTCGACGCCGTCATCGGTGCGGCTCACGGCCAGCGACAGCACGCGCCCGCTGCCGATGCGGACTTCCCACGCGGCGCCGACGCGCTGCAGATGCACCTGCACTGCTTCGCGACCGTCGTCCAGTTTCAGCTCGAACGCGGTCGACACCGCGCGGCCCGCGGGCCCCATGTTGCGGAAGGCGTCGCGGCGCGCCCAGGGCGCGGCCTGCGGCGCCAGGTCCAGTCCCGGGGTTGCCAGCGCCAGGGCTGCCAGTGCCAGTTCGTCCAGCTCTGCGGACACCTGCCAGCCCTGCGGAAACTCCTCGGGCAGGAAGCGGGTGGTCAGGGCACGCGACGAAAACGCGGGCCGTGCGAGCAGGTCGCGCAGGAAGCGCTGGTTGGTGCCCACGCCGAGGACTTCGAACTGCGCGAGGCCGGCGTCCAGCCGGGCCAGCGCGGTGGCGCGACCGGCGCCGTGGCCGATGATCTTGGCGACCATCGAGTCGTAGTAGGGGCCGACCTCGGAACCGGCAGCGATGCCGCATTCCACCCGCACACCGGCGAGCGCCGGCTCGTGACAGCGGCTCACCTTGCCCAGCTGCGGGCGGTAGTCGTGGGCCGGGTCCTCGCAGTTGACGCGGGCCTCGATGGCCCAGCCGCGCGGCTCGATCCGCGACAGCTCCTCGGGCAGTGTCTCGCCGGCCGCAACCCTCAGTTGCAGCTCGACCAGGTCCAGGCCGGTGATCTGCTCCGTGACCGGGTGTTCGACCTGCAGACGGGTGTTCATCTCCAGGAAGTAGGGCTGGTCGGAGTCCTTGTCGAGCACGAATTCGACCGTGCCCAGCGAGTCGTAGCGGATCCGGCGCCCGAGCTTGAGCGCCGCCTCGAACAGCCGCGTGCGCACGATCTCCGGCAGGAAGGCGGCGGGCGCTTCCTCGATCACTTTCTGGTAATTGCGCTGCACCGAGCATTCGCGCTCGAACAGATGCACCAGCCCGCCGTGGCGGTCGCCAAGCAGCTGCACTTCCAGGTGACGCGGGTGCAGGATCAGCTTCTCGATCAGGACCCGGTCGTCGGCGAAGGCACGCAGGGCCTCCTGCTTGGCAAGTGCGAGCGCTTGCAGGAACTCGCTCTCCACGTCCACGCGGCGCATGCCCTTGCCGCCGCCGCCGGCGCTGGCCTTGATCAGCACCGGAAAACCGATGCGCCGCGCCTCTTCCTGCAGGCGAACGGGCTCCTGGTCTTCGCCGTGGTAACCCGGTACGGACTGCACGTCAGCGTCGGCGGCGATGCGCTTGGACTCGATCTTCGAGCCCATCTGGTCGATCAACTCGGCTCGCGGCCCAATCCAGACGATGCCGTTTTCTTCGCAGGCGCGCGGCAGCGCCGATTTTTCGGAGAGGAACCCGTAACCCGGATGGATTGCGCCGGCCCGGGTGCGCTGCGCTGCGTCGATCAGCGCGTCCACCCGCAGGTAACTGTTGACCGCCTCGGGCGGTCCGATGTGCACCGCCTCGTCGGCCTCGCGAACGTGGCGTGCACCGGCGTCGGCATCCGAATAAACCGCGACCGTGTGCAGCCCGAGACGACGGCAGGTGCGCAGGATGCGGCAGGCGATCTCGCCGCGGTTGGCGACGAGGACGGAATTGAAGGGAGTTTTGATCTTTTTCATTCTGGCGCCCAGATCACATGCGGAAGACGGGGCTGGGGCCGGTGACCGGCGGCTGTGCGGCCGCCAGTTCCAGGCACAGGCCGATCACCGGCCGGGTTTCCGCCGGCTCGATGATGCCGTCGTCCCACACCCGGGCCGTCGCGTAGTAGGGGTCGCTCTGCTCAGTGAACTGTGCCCGCGCCTTGCGTTCGACTTCGCGGATCTCCTCGTCGGAGCTGCTGCCCTTGAGGCTGGACCGGCGCAGGTCGGTGAGCACGGTGGCGGCCACGTCCGGGCTCATCGTCGCGATGCGGGCATTGGGCCAGGTGAACAGGAAGCGCGGGTTGAAACCGCGGCCGCACATGCCGTAATTGCCGGCGCCGTAGGACCCGCCGATGATCACGGTGAAGCGCGGCACGCGCGCCGTGGCCATCGCGTATACGAGCTTGGCGCTGTGCCGCGCGATGCCGCCGCGCTCGGCCTCGGTGCCGACCATGAAGCCGGTGATGTTCTGCAGGAATATCAGCGGCAGGTTGCGCTGGTTGCACAGCTCGATGAAGTGCGCGCCCTTCCACGCGGACTCCGAGAACAGCACGCCGTTGTTGGCGATGATGCCGACCGGGAAGCCGCACCAGTAGGCCGTGCCGCAGACCAGGGTGCCGCCGAAGTCCGGCTTGAACTCCTGGAAGTCGGAGTCGTCCACCAGGCGCGCGATCAGCTCGCGCACGTCGTAGGGATGCTTGGGGTCGGGCGGGAGTACATCGTAGACGCTGTCCGGGGCATGGCGCGGTTCGACCGGCGTGCGCAGGGCGCCGTAGCGGGTGGCCGGCCGGTTGAGTTTGTCCACGATCTGCCGTACCCGCAGCAGGGCCTGCGGCTCGTTTTCCGCGAGGTAGTCGTTGACGCCCGAAACCAGGGTGTGCATCTCGGCCCCGCCGAGCGCTTCGCCGTCGACGATCTCATTGATCGCGGCCTTGACGATCTGCGGACCACCCAGGTGGATGCGCGCCTGGCCGCGCACCATCACCACCTCGTCGGCCAGGGCCGGGATGTAGGCGCCGCCGGCCGTGCAGCCGCCGAACACGGCGGCGATCTGCGGAATGCCGCGCGCCGACAGGTTGCACTGCCGGTAGAAGGTGTTGCCGAAGTGATCCTTGTCGGGGAAAACCCGGTCCTGCTCCGGCAGATAGGCGCCGCCGCAGTCCACCAGGTAGATCACCGGCAGGTCGTTCTGGTCTGCGATCTCCTGCGCGCGGACGTGCTTTTTTACGGTCTCGTGGAAGAACGAGCCGCCCTTGACCGTGGCGTCGTTGGCGATCACCACGCAGGGCAGGCCCTGGATCACGCCGATGCCGGTGACGATGCCCGCCGCCGGCACTTCGCCGCCGTACAGGTCGTGGGCCGCCAGCGGCGAGAATTCCAGGAACGGCGACTGCGGATCGAGCAGCAGATCGATCCGCTCCCGCGCCAGCAGCTTGCCGCGTTCGTGATGGCGTTTGACCAGGGCGTCGCCGCCGCCGCGAAGAACCGCCGCATGGCGCTCGCGCAGAGGCGACAGCAGGGCCTCGTAGGAACTCCGGTTGAGACGCGATACGGTCGATGCCGGACGAACCTTGGAAACCAGGATGCTCATGGTTGCAACTCTCTCCC
>JAJFJX010000072.1 GCA_021773655.1 Panacagrimonas sp. | reverse complement strand
CTACCTCGACGCGGCACGCGGCCTGGTCGGCGAGAGCTGGATCGTGGACGTCGAACTCCATGGCGAACTGGATCAGCAGTCCATGGTGCTGGACTTCGGCCAGGTCAAGCGCCGCCTCAAGCGCGCCATCGACGCTCAACTGGACCACCGCCTGCTGGTGCCGTTGCGGGCCCCGGAACTGCGCCTGGACGCGACCGACCCCGCCGAAGTCCACCTGCGATTTGCCGCCCGACCGGGGCACATCGAGCATCGCAGCCCCGGTTGCGCGCTGAGCCTGATCGATGCAACGAGCATCGATGCGCGGATCGCAGCCCGGCACCTGCAGACGACTCTGGAGGCCACACTGCCGCCGAACGTTACCGGCCTGGAGCTGAGGCTGCGGCCCGAAGCCATCACTGGCGCCCACTATCACTACGTCCACGGCCTCAAGAAACACGACGGGCCCTGCCAGCGCATCGCACACGGACACCGCTCGCGTCTGGACCTTCGTGTCGATGGCGTGCGGCGCGCCGATCTGGAGTCCGCCCGGGCCGATGCCTGGGCCGACATCTACCTCGGCAGCCGCGAGGACGTGGTCGGACAGACAGACGAGCGCATCGACTTCGCCTACGACGCCCCCGAGGGACGCTACGAGTTGAGCCTGCCGGCCTCCACCGTCGACCTGCTGGCGACCGATTCCACCGTCGAGCGCATCGCCGAGCACCTGGCGCGGGAACTGGCCGCCGCGCACCCCGGCCACGCGGTCGAGGTCAGGGCCTACGAAGGCGTGATGAAAGGCGCCCGCGCGCGGGCCTGAATCGCCGCCGCGCCGAGGGCACGTATAATCCCGACCCGATTTTGTTTCAGAGTCCTGTCATGTCCTCGAACGACGTCCGATTCTCCCAGCGCCTGACCATCGAGCAGGTCGAGGAAGGTCATGAACTGGCACCGAAATTCGACGAGCATGGCCTGATTGCCTGCGTCACCACCGCCGCCGGCTCCGGCGAGGTCCTGATGCTCGGCTACATGAATGCCGAGGCGCTGAAGAAAACCATCCTCAGCGGCGAAGCGCACTACTACAGCCGCAGCCGCAAGACGCTATGGCACAAGGGCGCCACCAGCGGCCTGGTCCAGAAAGTGGTCGAGATGCGCATCGACGATGACCAGGACGCCGTGTGGCTGCGCGTGGAGATTCCCGGCGACGCGAGCTGCCACGTCGGCTATCGCTCCTGCTTCTACCGCTCGATTCCGACCGGGGAAGGCGACCAGACCCGCGCCCTGCGTTTCGAGGAAAGCGAAAAGAGCTTCGATCCGTCCGCGGTCTACGGCGACGCGCCGAATCCGACGGTCCTGTAGGCGCCCCTTATTTCAGCTCCGCCGAGCTCTTCCCCAGCAGGCGCCGCGCCACGATCAGCAGCTGGATCTGCTGCGTGCCCTCGAAGATGTCGAGGATCTTGGCGTCGCGTGCCCACTTCTCCAGCAGGCCGTGGCCGTCGTCGCCCTCGGCGTAGCCCAGGCTGCCGGCCAGTTCGACACACTTGAGCGACACCTCGGTGGCGGTGCGCCCGGCCCTGGCCTTGGCCATCGAGGCCTGCAGCGAGTTCGGTTTGCGGTTGTCGGCCATCCACGCCGCCTGCAGGGTGAGCAGGCGCGCCGCCTCGTAGTCGGCCTGCATACGCAGGAATTCGGCGGCCGCGGCGGACTGGGCGTAGGCGGGTCGCAGCGGGTCGATGTTCACGCCGGCCGACGACAGCAGTTCGCGCGTCTGCTCCAGGCAGGCCCGGGTCAGGCCCACGGCCATCGCCGCCACCAGAGGACGGGTGTTGTCGAAGGTCTGCATGACGCCGGAAAAGCCCTTGCCGGCGTCGATGTCCGGATCGCCGAGCAGGTTCGCCCTGGGCACCCTCACATCCCGGAGCACGAAGGCCGCGGTGTCCGAGGCACGAATGCCCAGCTTGTGCTCCAGGCGCACCTGGTCGAACCCCGGCGTGCCCTTCTCGACCACGAAGCTGCGAATCGCCGCGCGGCCGCGCGACCGGTCCAGCGTGGCCCACACCACCACCAGTTCGGCGCGCTCGCCGGCGGTGACATAGATCTTTTCGCCGTTGAGAACGTAGTGATCGCCATCGGCCATGGCCGTGGTGCGGATCGCGGCCGAGTCCGACCCGCAGCCGGGCTCGGTGATGGCCATCGCCGCCCAGCGGTTGCCGAAACGTGCGAGCTGTTCTTCGCTGGCCACGCTGGCGATGGCAGCGTTGCCCAGCCCCTGGCGCGGCATCGACAGCAGCAGGCCGACATCGCCCCAGCACAGTTCCATGGTGCCGAGCACCGTGGACAGGTTGGCGCCGTTGCGATTGCCCGTCGCGCCGTCCGCCGCCTTGCGCCGCACGCCCGCGGCCCCGGCACCGGAGTGGCCACCAGCCGCGTTCATCCCGTCGAGCAGGGCGGACAGCGCGTCCAGTTCCCGGGGATAGGTGTGCTCGGCACGATCATATCGGCGGGAGATGGGCCGAAAGATCTGCCGCGCGACCTGGCTGGCCTGATGCACCAGGCCGGCGAATTTCTTCGGCGTTTCGAGCCGTATCACGGCAAGCCCCTCGATTCGACCCTCGACTCGCGCACCGACCCAGCGCCCGCGTGCCCCGGCCAGGCGGGGGGAGGCTCCGGCGAGGTCTCAGGCACAGGGGGCGACGGCTGTCCTTTCACAACAGCACCGCGCCTTCCATGAAACCGACGGCGCGCAGGTCGCGATACCAGCGTTCGACCGGGTGCTCCTTGACGAAGCCGTGCCCGCCCAGCAACTGCACCGCGTCGGACCCGATGCGCATGCCCTGCTCGGCACACAACCGGCGGGCCAGAGCGGTGGCCTCGGCGAACGGCAGGGCCTGTTCGGCACAACTGGCGGCGCGCCAGGTCAGCAGGCGCATGGATTCGATGTCGATGGCCATCGTGGCCAGCGCGAAGGCCACAGACTGGCGATGGCTGATGGGCTCGCCAAAGGCAATCCGCTGGTTGGCGTAGGGCACCAGGTAGTCGAGGGCAGCCTGCGCGGTGCCGATGGCCAGCGCACACCAGCCCAGGCGCGACAGGCAGATGCAATCGGCATAGACCTGCGCCTGGGCCTGCCCCACCAGGGCCGTCAGCGGCAGCCGCAGCTTGTCCAGCAGCAGGCGGCCGGTGGCAGCGGCGCGCAGCCCCATCGCGGGCTCGGCCTGCACGGCCAGGCCCGGATTGGAGGACTCGACCAGGAACAGGGCCGGGCCGCGCCCTTCCAGGTGTGCCGCCACGATGAACAGTTCGGCCTGTGCCGCCAGCGGCACCATCGACTTGATGCCGTCCAGCACATAGCCGTCCGGCGTGCGGCGCGCGCCGGTGGCGAGCCGGAAGGGGTCGAACAGCGCCGCCGGCTCCTGCACGGCCAGTGCCGCTGCCGGACCCTGCGGTCCGATCAGGGCCGGCAGGTAGGTCGATTGCTGCCCGGCGTCGCCCCACAGCGCCAGCGCCGTGCACACCGCAGACGGCGCCAGGCAGGCCAGCGCCAGACCCAGGTCCCCCTGGGCCAGGGCCTCGGCCACCAGCGCGCCGCTGATCACCGAGCGCTCAGGTCCGGCCCCACCCAGGTGTTCGGGTACACCGAGCAGGTGCAGGCCCAGTTCGCCACTGGCGTCTCGCAGGGCGGCCGGAATCTGCAGGTCGGTGTCCGCCTGCAGTGCAGCCGGGCGCAGTTGTTCGCGGGCAAAGTCGAGGCAGGCCTCGCGCAGCATCGACTGCTCAGGGCTCGGTTCGAGGTCGAACAGTTCACCGCGGCGCTGTGGGTCCTGTCGCGCCGGCTGCAACAGCGCGCGAGTCGACCTGAACACCCGGCTGGCGGCGCCGGAGGTGGCAAACCCGGCCCGCGACGCGCCATAGATGACCGACTCCGCCGGCTTGCGCAGCCCGAGGCGGTCCATCGACTGGAGGCCGGCGATCCGGTTCAGGACCCGCAGGCCCAGGCCCATGGCATCGCGCGTCAGGCGCATGGCGGCAGTTTCGTCCCGGGCTGGTTCAGGCGGGTTCAGGCCGATGTCGCCGGCGTCGGGTGCGTCGCGACCAGCCGATCGAGGTAGGCATCTGCCAGCGCCGAGAACTTGCCCTGGATGAAAGCCGGCGCCACCAGTCGGTACATCAGCGGCACCGGCACGTCGCGCAATTCGCCTTCCACGTGCAGGCTCAGGCGTTCATCGCCCTCGTAGTGCAGCACCCCCTGCAGCCGGGCGTTGCCGATCTCCGGCATCGCCTGCCAGCGCAACTCGCCCTCCGAAGACTCGACTCGGGCACCGAAAGACACGTCGTGGGCGATACGGGCGACCCTGGAGCCAACGGTTTTCAGGTCCAGGCGAAACTCCCCGGGCCCTAGCACCTGCAGCCTGCGCAGTTTCGGGAAGCGCTTGAGTGTGGCCTGCGGGTCGCCGACCAGTGCGTTGAGCTGGGCCGGGCTCAGGCTCACCGCCTTGTGCCGCCGGATGTCGATCTGGATATTCACGCCACGCTCCGCCAGTGCATTTGCAATGGGCACCAGCGTGGCATGCGGGCTTGCGTCCCGGCCTTGGCCGCGGCGTCGAAATCCGCGTCCGGCCAGCCAAGCGGATCAGACCTGCTTGAGGACGTCCAGAGTCCGGTTGTAGATCTCGTCGAGCCCGCCGACGCCCGGCACCGTGACCAGCTTGCCCTGCTGGCCGTAATAGTCCAGCAAGGGGTGGGTTTCCTGGTTGTAGACGGCGATGCGGTGGCGAATCACGTCTTCCCGGTCGTCGGCGCGTCCTTCCTTGTGCGCGCGGTCGAGCAGGCGCCGGACGATCTCCTCGTCGGTGACGTGCAGGTGGACGGCCTTGTCGACCGCCGGCTGGCCGAGCTGCGACAGAATCCGGTCGAGCACCTGGGCCTGTGCGGTGTTGCGCGGAAAGCCGTCCAGAATGAAGCCCTTGCGGGCGTCGTCCTGGTCCAGCCGATCTTCGACGATGCCGACCACGATCTCGTCGGCCACCAGCTGCCCGGCGTCCATGGTGGCCTTGGCCTTGAGCCCCAGCGGCGTGCCGGCCTTGACCGCGGCACGCAGTGCATCGCCGGTCGAAACCTTGGGGATTCCATACTGGGCCGCCAGCCTTTCGCCCTGCGTCCCCTTACCAGACCCGGGCGCGCCCAGAAGTACGAGTCTCATTATGGTGATCTGCTCAGTTGTTCGGCCCGCCTCCGGGCCGGATGTGTGACCGCGTCGGATCCCTACCGCAGTTGACCCCTTGCCGACTGTCCCGCGGGCATAGACGGCCGATTGTATCCCGAACCCCTGCAGGAACCACCAGCCTTGCGTCCGCGGGGGGGCGGGATGCAGAAGCAGCATGCCAAATTCGCGACGACTGTTTCCTGTCACATGTCTGCTAGTGTAGAGCCGTATTC
>JAJFJX010000071.1 GCA_021773655.1 Panacagrimonas sp. | reverse complement strand
GCAGGGTGGATGCCCACCATGCGGATCGAGTGGCGACCGGTGACTTGGCATCCGGTGTCTTGGCATCCTGATCCAGACCTGAGGATTCCACCTCGTCCCCGGCCTGCACCCGGTCTTCCTCGACCTGCCTCTTGTCGTCCTCCTTGTCGAGGAACGCTTCGTCAATGACGCCGGCAAGGCCATGACCGTTTCCGATGGTCAGGCGCAATCGCTTCGTCCGGACATCCAATGCCGCCTCCCGGACGACCGATAGCGCCTCAGCCGCGCACACCACGTGACGCCAGGACGGACTCAAATCCTTGAAGTCGACCGCGACCTCCCGCAGATGCCGGTAGTCATATTCGGATAGCCCGCTGGCCTCTTTGAACTTGAGCACATCCTCGTCTTCGCACTTGTCGCGTCGCAGCAGATAAGGCGAGAGCGCGTTACGGAACTGCGCGGCGGCCTTGCGGTACTCGTCCCGCGCTGCACTATTCGTTCGCCAGCAGAGTCGGAGGCGACGGATCGCCTCCACGTAGCACCCTGTCGCACCGACGACCCGCTCGCGTTGTTCCACGGTCACAGCGATGCGCTTGAGCGTCGACTCCCACTGCCCGACATCGAGTTCGATGGGCGTGGCCGTGAGCGCCAGGCGTCTGGATGCCCCGCTCGGCACGATGATGTGTTCCAGCAGGCGATTGAGGTTGCTTTGCGCACCTCGGCTCTTGTGCGCTTCATCGATGACAATCAGGTCGAACTCGCCGAGGCCCAAGCCGACGACACTCTCCAAGCCTTTGCGAAATTCAGTATTCTTCAGGTAGTTTTCTGGTTTGAACAGAGGTGATCCACGGCCCCACCGTGAGAATTTGTCCTTAGACGCCAGCGTATTAAGCGTCGCCTGGTCGGCACTGCACGCTATCCAGGCGGCTGCTGCGGCAACTCGTTTGTCGTCGAATTTTTCATTCTCCCTCGTTCCCCTTGGCATTCGACCGCTTTCGCGAAGTCTGGCTTGCACTTGCGCCAAGGTCTGCGGAAGCAGAGTCCACTTCCAATTCTTTTTGGTCGTGCTCTTGACCTGCCAGTTGCAGAAGGCATGCGATATGAGCAGCGCCGGGCGCTCCGCCCAGGGTTCGTGCTTGTCTTCATCGCCATTCCAGGCATTCAAATAAGCCTCCATGCTACGAAGCATGGCCGGCACATCAGTAACACCAGTCTTGCGCAACTCGTCGCCCCATTGAAAGCCAAGGCCCGGCGGCACGAGGATGGCCACGCGCCCATCAGCTTCAATAACGGTCCTGGTTAATGCCGTGGCAATGCGCGTCTTGCCCATGCCCACCTCATCCGCAACGATGACGCCGTTATTGGGCAATCTTTTCGCAATTGCACGCAGGCTCGCCCGCTGCCCATCATTGAGCAGCGACGCGAACGCAGACGATGGACTCGCCATGTCCCCCAGATGGCGCGCAACTTCCGCCCATCCCTGAAACTTTTGATTCAACGCAACCCCCCCAGCTTTTGGAAGTTCTCAAGCTGCCATGCCGTGATCGCCGCATTGAGTGCCGCCTCGTAGCGGGCGCCTGATCGGGTCTGCGCGGTCGCGGCAAAGGCTGGCCGGAAGGCTGGCGCAAACAATGGGCTGAGCGGATCAAGCGCGATCAACTGGAACGCCCTTACAACCGCGCTGTCCTTCGCCTGCGTCAGGACCTGTTCGAGTCGGTTGCACCACATCGCCCAGTCCGGTTCTGCGATGGCGATCTGCTTGGCTGCAATATCCTCGACCAGAATCATCATCCGGCGAACCGGGTAAGCGCAAAGCGGTGTTGCCAAGGCGACTCCCTCGGTGAGGACGCCGTCAATAGCGTCCACCGTTTCGCCGCCCCCAATATCCTCATCTTCCGGCGGCATCGGGAAATTGGAGAGCTGGATCCACACTTCTTCCAGGTCGAGCGCGGACAGATCGGCGGCACAATAGCGACCATAGCGGTCGATGACCGGCACACTGGCCGTTCGCGCATTCCCTTCGGCCGTCCACGTCACGGCCACCTGTCGCGGGCGCTTGCCTGACCAGGCGAAGCCGCCATCCGCAAGACACTTGCACGGGTGCCCATCGGGATCGAGCAACTCAAACTCAAACGCCCCCAGCACTTCCCCTTGCGGCGTGAGGCTCGCCCCTTCGGGCCACTCGTTCCAGAGCAACAGCGCAACGGGCGCGGCGACGAAAGCGGCATCGCGCTCTGCCATGTCCTGCCCGGCCTGTAGCGCCGGCAAGGGTGACTTCAGCGCGTCGTCCCAATGGATGGGAAGCAGATTGGTGACGACGTCAACGCCGTCATCCCCCTTGCTCTCCACGTGCCACTTCAGGTTTTCAGGGGCGAAGACGACCCCGGCTTCGAGGTTTCCGGCCGAACCCGCCTCCTTCATGAAGCCGGGGTTGCTCAGGTTGCCGGAACCCAGATAGACCCACGCGCTGCCGCACCAGTTGGACCTGTCACGGGCATTTGCGCTGAAGATGAACTTGGCATGGAGAGAGCGTGGGGCGGCACCAAAGTAACCAGGTGCGCGGGCAGCGCGTATCGTCAAGCCCCTGTCTTCGATACAGGACTGGCGCGCGGCGACCGCTTGGCAAGCGAGCGGGTTCACGAAGAGGTCTTTTTCGCAGGATGCCGTCACCAGCTTATGCTCTCGCAGAATCTCAAGGATCCGATAAGGGACGAAGGTGCCACTCGATCCTTCGCCCTCGAAGAAGCCGGATCCTAACGCTAGATAGTTGCGCGCGACGCTGGTCGCGTGATGCCGCACGAATTCGGGAAGCTGCTCAAAGAGGGAGCGCTTTCGGCTGTCGAAAAAGCGGGGACGGCATTCCGGATGGGGCGTGGCATTCTGGTCGATCCACGCGGCAAACTTGGCCGCTGCATCGGTGGACTCGTTGTCGTTCCCTGCCGTGGGTTTGAGCAGGCGAAGATCGAAGAATTGCTGGAGCGACGACAGGAAACTCCAGGCGGCGGCCAGATCGGTGCGGATCTGACGATCGACCTTGGAATTCGCATTCTCGCCAGGAACGTCGAGGTGCCAGGCGAGGTCGAGGCTTTCTTCAAGCGTCTGACGCGTCCAATTCCCGGTCGACACGATGATGCGCAGAACAAAGCCGTCGGCCCCCTTGAAGCTGAGAACTGCGACCTTGGCGTGCAGGAGTGCAAAGGGCAGCTTTGCGACCTTCACGGGCAGATGCAGCGCGCCTGGGGTTTCCGCGGGCGTGATTTGCGGGTTTCCGGGATCGAGCATTACGGCCAGCAGGATCCGGCCCTGATGAGCACGCTGGGCCTGTGTCAGGCCAGAGAAGCGCTCAAGGGCATCCTCCAGGAAGCCGGCGTCGGCCGCGTAGCCGCAAATCCAGCCGAAGAATCCCCGATGATGCTCGGGCGGTTCAAAAAGCTGGGCCAGAGAGGCGGGCTTGAAACTCATGCCGCCTCTTCGGTCGTCGACGGGTTCAGGAACTCTCCAAGTCGTCCCTGAAGATCCAGATCGAGCAGATACAGATTGCGGATGCGGCCGGAGATGTCGGCCGGGACTGGCACGCGGCCCGCACTGTCCGCACCTGGACCTTCAGCATCCTCATCTGAACTTTCCGCCTGAGGCTGCACGGAGAAGGCCGCGCCCGGCAGCACGTCGTTGCCGACCAGCCGCAAGACCCGATCATCGCGTTTGACGAGGTTGCGGATAATGGCGGCGGGATCTGCTTCTATGCATTCGCGGCAGAATGTCATCGCCATGCGCCCTGGGATCGGATCCTTGTCTTCATCCAGAAAGCGCTGTGCCGCCTTGCGCAGCGACTCAAGCTGCATTTGGACGCGGGAGAGCTTGTGCGCGTCGTCCGTAGTGAGTTTCGGCGCAGCCAGCGGCGCCATCTGAGCTTCAATGGCGTTCAACACACCGATGGCGGCGTCTCGCGCCGCGAAGAACCGGGCGCCCACCCGAAGGTCGTCCCAGTGATTTTCATCAAGTACCGATGGCTTGGCCTCCCATCCGGCAGGGTTCTTCGCATCAAGAGAGCAAACCCAGGCGAGGGCATTCTTCCTGCGGGCCGCCGACGGGTTTTGACCTGCGCCTTCGCAGAGCTTTTCTCGAATAAGTGCCAGCGCATCAGGCTGAAGGACAACTAAAGGTGACAGAGCTTCCCGCAGCGCAGGCGTGTTGGAGATGGAGGCATCGTCCCTGGCGCGCCCGAGGAGATAGTCCTCCACCGCGGTTCTATGCGGTCTGTAGTTGGCTGTGGCGGCTTCGACCAAATCCAGGCCAGCTTGTGTGCAGCGGAAGCTGTTGAACCGCTGGCCACCGGGTTGGACGAAGCCAAGAGCGGAGAGTGCTTCGACCGTCGCCATGCGCATGGGCTGGGTGACGTAGAAGCGTGGCTGGCGCAGTCTCGCAAAGCTC
>JAJFJX010000008.1 GCA_021773655.1 Panacagrimonas sp. | reverse complement strand
TTCACCCACTGGCACTCACCCACAACGCGCCACCTCGTCCCGGCCCTCGGCTTGCGCCTCGGGCGTTCGGTGGCGCGGTGAGTGCCACTGGCACTCACCCACAACGCGCCACCTCGTCCCGGCCCTCGGCTTGCGCCTCGGGCGTTCGGTGGCGCGGTGAGTGCCACTGGCACTCACCCACAACGCGCCACCTCACCCCCCAAGCCGGTGCATGGTGATGGGGCGTTCTACGTAGCCGGAACGCTCGGCATAGCCGGCTTCCTTGTGCCAGATGTGCTGGCGGATGGCGCTCGCCAGGGCCTGGTCGTCGGCACCTTCGCGCAGCGGAGTCTTGAGGTCGCGGCCCGCGGCGGAGAACAGGCAGGCGTAGAGCTCGCCGGTGGCGGACAGGCGCACGCGATCACAGCTGGAACAGAACGGGTTGGAAATGGTGGGGATGATGCCCAGCCGGAAACGGCCGTCGAGCAGCACGTAGTCGGCCGGCTCGGCAGTGCGCGGCAGGGGCGTAACGGTGAACGCCTGGCGCGCCATGGCCAGGATCTCGGCCTGTTCGATGACCTTTTCCCGGTTCCAGAACCCGCGTCCGTCCAGCGGCATGAACTCGATGAAGCGCAGCGGCAGGTCCTGCGTGTACGCCCAGCGCAGCAGCGGCAGCAGTTCGTCGTCGTTGTAGCCGCGGATGGCCACGCTGTTGAGCTTGACCGTCAGGCCCGCGGCGCGCGCCGCAACGATGCCGGCCTGCACCGGCGCGATGTCGCCGTTGGTCAGCTCGCGGAAGCGCGCCGGGGTGATGCTGTCGATGCTGATGTTGATGTCGTCGAGCCCGGCACGGCGCAGATCCGCAGCCACTGGCGCCAGGCGCGCGGCGTTGCTGGTCATGGCGATGCGTTCCAGCCCCAGCCCACGCAGCGCGTGGAGTTCGGCCACGATGTCCACCACGTCGCGTCGCAGCAGCGGTTCGCCGCCGGTCAGGCGGATCTCGCGCACGCCCAGTTCGGTGACGAACAGGCGCACCAGGCGCACCAGCTCGTCGCGACGCAGGATCTGTTCGCGTGGCAGCCATTTGGGATGCTCAGGCATGCAGTACAGGCACTGCAGGTTGCAGCGGTCGGTCAGCGACACGCGCAGCTTGCGCTTGCTGCGCCCACGCGCGTCGCGCAGCGGACCCAGGGTGGGGATTGCCAGGGGAGCGTTCACGCCACCGACTCTAGCGGATCGATACCCCGCAGAGTGTTGTGATTGGCCGGCGCAGTACCCGTGAGCACGGCCACGCGGTGCTCCGTGAACCAGCGCCGCGGCGCCCGCTCACCCGCCGCAAAGGCGCGCCGCGCATCGGCCGCCAGCGCGGTGCGTATCAGGCAGAACGTGGGATGCCAGCCCGTGTCGTCGGCCAGCACCGCGATGTCTGCCGCTTCGGCCTGGGCCCGCCGCCATAGTCGCAGACCGAGATCGGAGGGCAGATCGTGAACGTCGCAGGGCACGCACAGCAGCCAGTCGCGGGTGTCCGTTTCCAGCAGACGCAGCATGCCGGCCAGGGGCCCCTGGCCTGCTGGCGTGGCGTCGCGCAGCACGGGGACGCCGAGGGCGGCATAACGGGCGAGGTTGCGGTTGGCCGAGATCTGCAGGTCGGCGACCTGGGGTCGCAGCGCGGCCACCACGTGCTCGATCAGCGGTCGCCCCTGATGGAGCAGCCAGCCCTTGTCGGCACCGCCGGCACGCCGGCCGAGGCCGCCGGCAAGAATGCCGCCGCCGATCCGGGCCCGGATCTGTTGTGGGGTCTGCATGCGCACAAGGGTATGCCTGGGCCGCCTCAGCGTCACCCGCCCGTCCGCCCGCGGCGCAGCGCACCCCGCGCGCCCTGCCAAGCCCTACACTGCGCCGTGCGGCCCGGCCATTGGACCCCATGAACCGAATCCGAGATCTGGACGCCCTGCGCGGCCTGCTGCTGGTGATGATGACGCTCACCCATTTGCCGACGGTGTGGCAGGGCACGCTGGTGCAACCGCTGGGCTACGTGTCGGCCGCCGAGGGCTTCGTGTTGCTGTCCGCGTTCCTTGCCGGGCAGGTCTGTGTCCGCCTGGCCCGTAATGGGCCTCCCGGAGCAGCGACCGCCTGGAGCTGGGGCCGCGTGCGCCAGCTGTACCTGATCCATCTGGTGCTGCTGCTGATGGCCTACACGCTGGTGGCGTGGATCGTGGAGCGCTACGACCGACCCGCCGCGCGCAATCTGCTGGGCCACTATTTCGAGGACCCGTTGCAGGCGGTGGCCCAGAGCGTGTTCCTGATCTATCGGCCACCGCTGCTGGACATCCTGCCGCTCTACATTCTGCTGGTGGCGATCACGCCGGCCGTTCTGGCCCTGGCGCGCCGCGCGGGATGGGCGCGCGTGCTGGCGGGCAGCGCGGTGATCTGGCTGGCCGCGCAGTTCGGCCTGCGCAGCGCCCTGCATGGCGCTCTGGACCCGCCGATTGCGCTCAATCTGATGGGGTCGTTCGACCTGTTCGCCTGGCAGTTGTTGTGGGTGGGTGGGCTGTGGTTCGGCACCGCCGGCCTGCCAATGCTGAAGGCCCGCCCAGAACGCATGCAGGCGCTGCTGCGCGCGGCGGCGGTGCTGGCGACGCTGATGCTGGTGTACCGGCACCTGGCCGGGCCGCATGGGTGGATGGATTTAACGACGCGCCTGTTCTGGCTGGACAAGTGGTCGCTGAGCCCGCTGCGCATCCTCAACATCGCGGCCATCACCGGAACCCTGATGCTGGTCGGACCAGCCATCGCAAGCCGGCTGCGCGCCTTGCTGCGCCCGTTCGAGATTCTGGGCCGAGCCTCGTTGTGGGTGTTCACCGCCCACCTGGCGTCTTTGCTGCTGCTGCTGTGCGTGGTGGGGTCGGATGATCGCCTGCTCGACGGCGCTACCGGTCTGGCCACCCTGGCCGCCGGCTTTGCCGCCCTGTTCGTGGCCGCGGCCCTGCAGCGCGCGTACCGGTCGCGGACGGTGCCGTCGCCGGGTTCGTGAACAGGCCCTGATGAACAGGCCCTAATCCAGCGGAATGTCCGGCGGCACCTCGGCGCGGGTCGGCACGCGCAGGTGCAGCGCGGCCTTGGCCAGCAGGTTGGCCGAGACCGGTGCAGTCAGGAACAGGAACGGCCCGATCAGCAGTTCACCCGCACCGAAGTGGCCGGTCTGCCAGCTGTAACCCATGCTGGCCAGCAGCACGCCGCCGACGCCGAGCGTGGTGGCCTTGGTCGGCGCGTGCAGGCGCATGTAGAAGTCGGGGAAGCGCACCATCCCGATCGCGCCGATCAGGACGAACAGTCCGCCCGTCACCAGCATCAGGCTGATCAGGATCTCGGCCCACAGGGGCAGATCACTCATCGTCATCGTCGTCATCATCTCTTGCTACTCCATCACGTCGCCGCGACTGAGATAACGCGCCAGCGCCACGGTCGACACGAAGCCCAGCAGCGCCACGATCAGCGCCGCCTCGAACAGCAGACGGGTGCCCCACCCCATGCCCAGCAGGATCACCAGCGCCACCACGCTGATGTACAGCGTGTCCATCGCCAGCAGCCGGTCCGGCACTTCGGGCCCGCGAAACAGTCGCCAGGCGCACAGCAGGATGGCCAGCGTGATCGCCGCCAAGGCGAACTGCAGTGCCGCTTCGATCATCCCAGGATCTCCTTGAGCGGGGCCTCGTAGCGTTGCTTGATCTGCCCGGCCATGGCTTCAGGGTCGTCGCAGTCGAGGGCGTGGACCAGAATCTCGCGGCGCTCTTCATCGACGATGCACGACACCGTGCCAGGCGTGGCGGTGATGATGGTGGCCAGCATCACGATGGCGGTGTGGTTCTGGGTCTCCAGCGGCACGCGTACCCACGCCGGCTTCGGATTCGAGCCCGGCGTCAGCACGATGCGCGCGACGGTCAGATTGGAGATCAGGATGTCCCACAGCACCAGAACGATGAAGCGCAGCAGCAGTCCGGCACGCCGCAGCCGTACACGAGGGCCGATGAAGCGGTGAAACAGGCGCGGCACCAGCAGGCCCAGCAGCGCGGCGGTAATCAACTGCGGCACGACCAGGCTCTCCTGCATCAGCAGCCAGACCGTCGCCACCAGCAGCGACAGCACTGGATGCGCCCCCCAGCCCGCCCGGGCCAAACGCGAAGTCCGATTCATGGCTGCGATTCTCCCGCGCCACGGCGCTGGATTCGATAGGGGCGCGCGGTGTCGGCCTGTGCACCTCCCTGCTCCCCGAGCACCGCCTCGGCGTAGGCGTCGCGATCCCGCAGCTGCGCGCTGGTGGCGTCGGTGTAGCGCATCAGCGGCGCGGCGAACACGCTCATCGCCACTGCCGCGCCCAGCAGCGACAGTGCAGCAGACACCAGCTTGAGACTGGCGCCGGTGTGTGTGGCCGGAGGCAGGTCGTCGCGCACGTGCCAGAACAGCACGTTACCGGCCCGTGCCAGTCCCAGCAGGCTCAGGAAACCCACCAGCAGCACCACGCTCCACACCGCCACCTGCCAGGCATGGGCGCTGGAAGCGTTGAGAATCATCAGCTTGCCGAGAAAGCCCGGCAGCGGCGGCAGACCCGCCGCCGAGGCCGCGGCCAGCAGCATCAGCCCGCCGAGCAGCGCCGGCTGCGCCACCGGCGAGGCCGGCACCAGGCGGTCGGCGGTGTCGCCACGCTGCGCGGCCACCAGTTCGGCCAGCAGGAACAGGCCGGCCATCACCAGTGTGCTCTGGATCAGGTAGTACAGCGCGGCCGACCACGCGGCTTCGGTAAACAGTCCCAGCGCCGCCAGGATGGTGCCCACCGAGGACACCGTCAGCCAAGCGATCAGCCGCGGCAGGGTCCTGGCCGCCCGCGCACCCGTCACGCCCAGCGCGCTGGTGGCCAGCGCCAGCGGCAGTAGCCAGGGCTGCGCGCCCAGCGCCGCAGCGCCGGCATCGACGCCGAAGATCACGCCGTTGACCCGCAGGATCGAGTACACGCCGACCTTGGTCATGATCGCGAACAGCGCTGCCACCGGCGCACATGCCGCGGCGTAGGTGGCCGGCAGCCACATCGACAGCGGCACCAGCGCGGCCTTGAAGCCGAACACCACCAGCAGCATCAGGCTGGCCGCCTCCAGCACCGCGGCGTCCGGCCCATCGACCATCGGCACGCGCAGGGCCAGATCGGCCATGTTGAGGGTGCCGGTGAGCGCATAGATCAGCGCCACGCCGATCAGGAACAGCGCCGAGGCCGCGAGGTTGAGCACCACGTACTGCAGGCCGACACGGAACCGTTCCCGCCCCTGCCCGTGCGCCAGCAGCACGTAGGACGCGATCAGCAGCACTTCGAAGAACACGAACAGATTGAACAGGTCGCCGGTGACGAACGCACCGGCCAGGCCCATGAGCTGGAACTGGAACAGGGCGTGGAAATAGCGCCCGTGCGCGTCCCAGCCGCCGGTGGCGTACCACAGCACCGGCAGTGCCACCGCCGAGGTCAGCACCAGCATCAGCGCCGAGAGCCGGTCGATCACCAGCACGATGCCGTAGGGTGCCGGCCAGTCGCCCATGCGATAGACCATGATCGCTCCGTCGCTGGCCAGGACCGCCAGTTCGATGGCGATCAGCAATCCGATGAGGGTCGACACCAGTCCAATGCGCCGCGCGCGCAGCAGGCGCCGGCGTCCCCGCTCGCTGCTGTTCGCGCCGCCACCTTGATCGCCCATCACCAGCAGCAGGATCGCAGTCAGGGCCGGCAACAGCACCGCCATCGCCGGCAGGTGTTCTCCAAACATCTGTGCCGGGTTCACTGGCGATCTCCGTCCGCACCCTCGTCCACGGGCGTGCCGTCGACGTGATCGGTGCCGGACTCGTGGTGACTGCGCAGGGCCAGTTCGATGACGAAACCGGTGGTGGCGAATCCGATCACGATGGCCGTCAGCACGAGCGCCTGCGGCAACGGATCGGCGACGTCGGGGCCGTCGGTCAGGATCGGTGCCGCAGCGGTCCACAGGCGGCCCATGGTGAAGATGAACACATTGACCGCGTAGCCCAGCAAGGTCAGGCCCAGCACCACCGGATAGCTGCGCCCGCGCAGCAGCAGGTAGATGCCGCAGAAGCTCACCCAGCCGATGCCGGTCGCCACCAGGAACTCCATGCTCATGGCCGTGCCCCGCCGTTCACCGCGCGCTCGCGGTGCGATTCCACGCTCACGCCGCCGAGCACGGAGAGCATCAACAGGGTCGCCCCGACCACCGTGATGTATACGCCCAGGTCGAACAGCGCCGCAGTGGCCAGCGACAGCTCGCCGAGGATCGGCACCACCGGGTGCCCGTAGGCACTGGTGAGGAAGGGATGGCCCAGTGCGAACGCGCCGATGCCGGTCAGCGCGGCGATGCCCAGACCCAGACCGACCCAGGCGGCATAGCGCGAACCGCCCAGCCGGCTGATCGCACTGCCGGCCCGCTGCTGGCCCAGCGACATGTACTGCAGCACCAGGGCCACCGCCGTCACCAGCCCGGCAATGAAGCCGCCGCCCGGCAGATTGTGGCCGCGCCAGAAGATGTGCAGGGTCATCACCAGCGCCAGCGGCAGCACCAGGCGCGCCACCACCCGCAGCATCAGCGGCTGGCGCGAGAAGCCCCACGGCCGGCCCTGGGCATCGGTCGGCGAGCGCCGCGCCCGCATGCCATCGAGCAGCGCCAGCACGCCGACCGCGGCGATGCCCAGCACCGTGATCTCGCCGAAGGTGTCGTAGCCGCGAAAGTCCACCAGGATCACGTTGACGGCATTGGTGCCGCCGCCCAGCGGCTTGGAGTGCTCCAGGAAATACCATGAGATGGAGTCGTGGTCGCGGGTCAGCATCAGCCAGGTCAGCCAGCTCATCCCGCCGCCGCCGATGCCGGCCAGCAGCACGTCGCGACCGCGCCGGCGCAGCGAAGATTCGCGTGGTGTCACCTGAGGCAGCAGCGCCAGGCCCATCAGCAGCAGGACGGTGGAAACGATCTCCACCGACAGCTGGGTCAGTGCCAGGTCCGGCGCCGACAGCGACACGAAGGTCAATGCCACCACCAGGCCGACCACGCCGGTGTAGACCACCGCGCGAAAGCGGTCGTGATGCCCGAGCGCCAGCGCGCCGCCGCTGAGCAGCAGCAGCACCCACACGCTCAGCGCCAGCGGCGAGGCTGCCAGCAGCTCGCGCCCGCCGCCCTGCAGGCCCTGCGCCTGCAGCAGCGGCCATGCGGCGACCACGATCGCGCTGCCGACCATCAGCGCCGCGTAGCGCTGCAGCGAGCCGTTCTCGATGCGCGCGCTGAGCCAGCCGGCGAGTCCGAACAGTCCATTGAGGCCGCCGGTGAAGATCTCCTGGCCGGTCCAGCCGCGAGGCGTATGCAGGTGCAGGCGGAAGATGCGCTGCAGCGCGAAGTACATCGCGATGCCGCCGGCCAGCGCGACCGCGCTCATCAGCAGCGGCAGGTTCAGGCCGTGCCAGATCGCCAGATGGTATTCCGGCGGCGCGCTGCCGAGCACCGCGGAGGCGGCCACGTGCACCAGCGGACCGAAGGTCAGTGCCGGGAAGATGCCCACCACCAGGCACAGCACCACCAGCAGCGCGACCGGCGCCTTCATGAACAGCGGCGGCTCGTGAGGGTGCGGCTTGGGCAGGCTCTTCGGCTCGCCGTTCAGGAACACGTCGTGGATGAAGCGCAGCGAGTAGGCCACCGAACAGATGCCGCCGATCGTCGCCGCGATGGGCAGCAGTACGCCCCAGGCGAAATTGGCCTGCCCGCTCACCGCCTCGGTAAAGAACATCTCCTTGGACAGGAAGCCGTTGGCCAGCGGGATGCCGGCCATGGACGCCGCCGCGATCATCGCCAGGGTCCCGGTCCACGGCAGGTACCTCAACAGCCCGCCGAGCTTGCGCATGTCGCGGGTGCCGGTCTCGTGGTCGATGATCCCCGCGGTCATGAACAGCGAGCACTTGAAGGTGGCGTGGTTGAGGATGTGGAACACCGCTGCCACTGTCGACAGCGGCGTTGCCAGCCCGATCAGGAAGGTCACCAGGCCCAGGTGGCTGATGGTGGAGTAGGCCAGCAGGCCCTTGGTGTCGTGCTGGAACACCGCCATGTAGGCGGCGAACACCATCGTCGCCATGCCGACGCTGGCGACGATGCCCTCGAACAGCTCCGTGCCACCCAGCACCGGGTACAGGCGCGCCATCATGAACAGGCCAGCCTTGACCATGGTCGCCGAGTGCAGGTAAGCCGAAACCGGGGTCGGCGCCGCCATG
>JAJFJX010000070.1 GCA_021773655.1 Panacagrimonas sp. | reverse complement strand
GGGGCCTTCCTGTGCCAGCGCGGGCAGGCCCCAGGTCAGCAATACGGCGGCCAGGACGAATCCTTTTCGTGCAATCATCAGATCATTCTCCCAAATCACGCCGGACTGCCTGCTCCGGACCGCTTGTTGTTCGGCCACATTGTAGACAGCGATTCTGCTCAGGCCATAATCGGGAGTTGCTGATTCCGTTCGATCCCCATTTCGTTTCCGTCGATCACCGTCGCGGGCACTGCCTGATGCGGCCGGCAAGGAGGTCCACCTCGTGATGTCCTTTGTGGCCGAGTACGGCCTGTTTCTCGCCAAGTCGGTGACTTGGGTGGCTGCACTGCTGCTGACCCTGGGAGGCGCGCTGGCCATGATCCGTGCCGCGCGCGCGCAGTCGGTCCGAAAACTGCAGGTTCGCGACCTGGGCGAGGAGCTGCGTGACCTGGCCGACACCATTCGCGAGCAGACCCTGCCGGCAGCCGAACTCAAGGCACTGGCCCGCCAGCGCAAATCCGAGGACAAGGCCCGACGCAAGGCTCCGCCTTCGGCCGGCGAGGTCGGGCGTCCCCGGCTATACGTGCTCGACTTCAACGGCGACCTGCAGGCACACGCAGTGGCCGGCTTGCGCCATGAAATCAGCGCTGTGCTGCAGGTGGCCCGCCAGCACGACGAGGTGCTGCTGCGGCTGGAAAGCGCCGGCGGTCTGGTTCATGCCTACGGACTGGCGGCCTCGCAACTGGTGCGGATCCGCCAGGCCGGCCTGCGCCTGACAGTGGCCGTGGACAAGGTTGCTGCCAGCGGCGGATATCTGATGGCCTGCGTCGCGGATCGCATCCTCGCCGCCCCCTTCGCAGTCGTCGGTTCGATCGGTGTGGTGGCGCAACTGCCCAACTTCAACCGTCTCCTTAAGAAAAACGACATCGACCTTGAACTGCACACTGCAGGCGCCTACAAGCGCACGCTGACCGTCTTCGGCGAAAACACCGACGCCGGCCGCATCAAGTTTCGCGAAGACCTCGAAGACACTCACGCGCTGTTCAAGGCCTTCGTGCTCGAGCACCGCCCGACCTTGGACCTGGACCAGGTCGCCACCGGCGAGCACTGGTTCGGCACCCGCGCCGCGGCGCTGCGCCTGATCGACGAGTTGCGCACCAGTGACGACTACCTGCTCGGCCGCGCCCGCGATGCCGACGTCATGCACCTGCGCTACCGCGTGCGCCGCGGCCTGGCCGAACGCCTGGGCCTGGGCCTGGCGACGCTGACGTCGTCATTCGGGCGCAAGGCGCTGCAACCGCCCGCACCGTGAGACGGTCACCCTGCCCACGACAGCGCCTCGACCCTCGACGCTGACGTCGCTGGCGACGGATTGTTAATCTTGCAGGTACAACGGGCGCCTCGAGGCCACCGACAACAACCCCTCAGGGATCAGTCACCATGAAGCTGAGCAGCAAATCGTTCGACCACGGCGGGCTCATTCCCGGGCGCTGCGCGTTCGCGGTCAAGGCGCCAAAGGGGCATGTGCGCCTGTCGGACAATCTCAATCCGGAGCTCAGCTGGGGCGGCGCTCCCGCCGGCACCCGCAGCTTCGTGCTGCTGTGCACCGACCCGGACGTGCCGACCCGGCCCGAGGACGTCAACAAGGAAGATCGCGAGGTGCCGCTCAAACTGCCGCGAACCACCTTCGTGCACTGGGTGATGGTCGACATCGCACCCACTGTCAACCAGATCGAGGAAGGCGCCTGTTCGCGCGGGGTCACCGCTGCCGGCAAGCGCGAACCGACCGGACCGGAGGGCAGCCGCCAGGGCCTCAACGACTACACGCAATGGTTTTCCGGCGACCCCGACATGGGAGGGCAATGGTTCGGCTACGACGGCCCCTGCCCGCCCTGGAACGACAGCGTCACCCACCACTACCGCTTCGAGATCCTGGCCACCGACTTCGAACGCTGCCCGGTCGATGGCGCATTCACCGCCGCCCAGGTCCAGGCAGCATTGGAGGGGCATGTACTTGGCAGCGCCGCAATCTGCGGCCGCTACAGCCTCAACCCCCGCATCCGCCTGCTCTGACGGTGTATTCGGGTTTCACGAAACCTTCTTTCCGGACCACGGTCCCAGCCATCGTCGCGGTGCTCCGCGGCTCCCATGCAAAACACACTGAGGTCTCGATGATTCCTTCTCTGGTTTGGAAAACGGCGGCGCCGGTCGCCGTCGCAGCGGGTTTGCTGACGTTCGCACTGGTCGGCGGATCGCCACAGCAGGTACAGGCCGACATCAGCGTTCCGATGCAGCAGGGCAAACCTTCGCTGGCGCCCATGCTCAAGACCGTCATGCCGGCAGTGGTCAACATCGCGGTCACGTCCAAGACCGAGATCCAGAATCCGCTGATGCAGGACCCGTTCTTCCGCCGGTTCTTCGAAGGACCGGGCGCGCCCCAGCCACAGCAACGTGAGTCGCAATCCACCGGCTCCGGCGTCATCGTCGACGCCAAGAAGGGCTATGTCATCACCAATAACCACGTGATCGAACAGGCCGAAGAAATCCGCGTGCGCCTGTCGGATGATCGCGAATTCGAAGCCAAGCTGATCGGCAGGGACCCGCAGACCGACGTGGCGCTGCTCCAGATCGACGCGAAAACGCTGACCGCCATCCCGCTGGGGGATTCCGACAACTCCGAGGTCGGTGATTTCGTCGTAGCCATCGGCTCGCCGTTCGGCCTGCGCCAGACCGTGACGTCCGGCATCGTCAGCGCGGTCGGCCGCCACACCGGCATCAGCGAAGGAGGCTACGAGGACTTCATCCAGACCGATGCCTCGATCAATCCCGGCAATTCCGGCGGTGCTCTGGTCAACCTCAAGGGCGAACTGATCGGCATCCCGTCCAACATCCTGTCGCGCTCGGGCGGCAACATCGGCATCGGATTCGCCATCCCGATCAACCAGGCCCGCAACGTCATGGAACAGCTGATCGAGCACGGCTCCGTTCAGCGCGGCCGCATCGGCGTGATCGGCCAGGATGTGACGCCGGACCTGGCCAAGGCCTTCAACCTGCCATCGGCACGCGGCGCGGTGGTGGCCCAGGTGGTCCCGGGCTCCCCGGCGGAAAAGGCCGGCCTGCAGCCCGAAGACATCATCCTTGAAGCCAACGGCCGCGAGGTGCAAAGCTTCGTGCAGTTGCGCAACGCGGTGGGTCTGATGCGCGTGGGCGACAAGGTCAAACTCAAGCTGCTGCGCGAAGGCAAGCAGCGTGAGGTCACCGTGGTGGTCGGCGAAGCCGAAGACACCGTGGCCACCGGTGAGGGCCTGCACCCGGCATTGGCCGGCGCCACCTTCGGGCCCAACGCCACCCCGGGCAAGAGCAATGGCCAGGGCCTGGATACGCGCGGCGTGGTGGTGCAGCAGGTGGCACCGGGATCACCGGCGGCGCGTACCGGCCTGCGTCCGAACGACATCATTATCGCGGTCAACCGCCAGAGCATCGACAGCATGGCGACGTTCGAGAAGCTCGCCGGGGTCAAGGAAGGCCAGCTGTTGCTGCACGTCCAGCGCGGTGACGGCGCACTGTTTCTGATTGTGCGCTGATCGCGGACCGGGGCCGGGCTATACTGCAGGCCGGCCCCGGTCCTGCTTCTGACGTGCTCGAAGGCGAACTCCAAAAACTTGAACAACGCGTGCAGCGAATTCTGGCGGCCTACCGGCAGGCGCGTCTCGACCTCAAGCACGTGCAGCAGGAACGTGATCGCCTGACGGCGCTCAATGGCGAGCTGCGCCGGCGCATCGAAGGCGTGGTGGACCGCGTACGCAGACTCGAAACCGAACAGGACTCGGAGGAGCAGGCA
>JAJFJX010000069.1 GCA_021773655.1 Panacagrimonas sp. | reverse complement strand
CACTCATCGCGCAGCGTATCGCCGGCCTTCGCGTGCTCGACACCACCCGACCCGTTCGCTTCGAAGACGACCGAGCGCAGCATCGTATTGCCGGTCAGCCCTTCGGGTGTTCCGTCGTCATCCGCGTCGTCGCAGGCATCGCGCGAAGTAGCGACGTCACGCAACTCGGCGCCGGCATCGCCGAAGTTTTTGACGATGGTATTGGCAATCTGGCCGTGGACACCGCGGCGCAGCAAGATACCGGAGTCGGTTCCGTCGTTGGCCCCAGCCTGACCGTCAGAGCCGATCAGAGTGAGGTTGCACATCGTCGCATCGCCGCGGGGCTCGTTGTCGTTGTTGAACTCCGAATTGTCGCATTCGATGCCACGACTATCGCGTCCGGCGTCCGTCACCGTACCGTCTTGGAAGACGAGGCCGCTTTGCAGCTTCCCGGTCCATCCCAGCTGACAGTCGAAGCTGTCGTCACCGCAGGCCGACGAAACCATGTTCTTGTGGCTGCTGGTGCCGCCGAACCACTCGTGGCAGTCGTCGTTGGTGTTGTGCGCCTGGGTGAAGTTGATCTGCGTCTGACTGCCCAGACCGTTCATCGTGATACCATTGAGCTCGTTGCCCGGAGTGAAGTTGATCCCGGCGAACTCGACGCGCGTGAAGGTGACGATGCCGCTGAAGTCGTCGGCGATACAGCCGCCGAAAGGAGTCGGCAGCCCTTCCGCCTGGAAGCTACAGCCAGGAGCGTTGACGGTCGACCGACCGTTGATGTTGAGACCGCCCCAGTCACCGGAGCCTCGAGCGCCGGCGGCCGCCGCCGAGGTCATGATGATCGGCGAAGACGGAGTTCCCTGAGCATCGATCTTCGCGCCCGGGAGGATGAAGATTCCGGCCGGATCGACCGCGCCCGGGTCACCCTTGAGCACCGCGCCCGGCTCGATCGTCAATGTCACGCCCTCCTCGAAGAAAAGCGAGCCGCCCAGCGTAATGTCGCAACCGGCCGGAAACGTCACATTGGAAGCGAACGTGGTGGTCGGTACGGTCACCGAGCCGGGGCAACCAGCAATGTCTGGTCCCGGCCCCGCGCAAGGCTCGAAAAGTGTGGCCAACCCGGCCAGTTGAAGGGCCATGGTGCCGAGATCGGCGGTTAGCCCGGAAACCGACACGTCGCCGTCGCCGAACACGTCGCCGCAGTCGATCAGGCTACCGCTCCCACAAACAGGACCGGGCGACACCGCCGGGCAGGTTCCTCCACCGGCGAGGCACTGCGACAGCAGCAACGCGTCGATGACGTTGGTGTTGAGGTCGTTGTTGACGTCACCACAGGTTTGCGCCTGGGCGCCCGATACGAGGGCCACCGAGGCCACCAAGGGCACCAAGCGCACGATGACCGCTTTCCAATAGTTTCTCATAGTCGTTGTCTCCTATTTCAGTTGTCTGGCGGCGCCAGTAGTTAGGGCGCCACCGCGCAGGTCACACCTTCGACCGGCGCAAAACCGGTGTCGCTTGCCTCGGCGACGAAGCAATCGAAATCTCCAGCGATCGCCGGAGCGCCACATTCGTTGTAGCCGAACTCGAAGACATCGCCTGCGTCCAAGCCGAACAGGCTCGCATCGAGAATGACGGTGCGCAGAGCGTAGTCCGCATCTGCAGGCGTCGTCGAGAATCCGTTCAGGCCAGTGACGGTAACCCCACCGCCACTGCCGGGAATCGCGAGGACGGTGTCGTCGTAGTAGACGACGATGATCGCCGAGGCGATGAGCTCGCTGTCCGGAGAAGCGATGCTGACCGTAGCGGTGCTGGCTCCACTGGGCGAACAGGTCGCGACCGAACAGTCGGCCGGGCACGAATCGAGTGATCCGAACCCGTCTTCTTCAGCGAGGTTACCGTCGTCACAGGTCTCTCCCGCGTCGATCGAGGCGTTTCCGCACGCCGCCGACTGGACCCCGAAGGCGGCCGGCAGCTGCGAGATCGAGTCGACACGAGTGTCCGCGCCAGCGATACCACCCATCGCCGCAAACGCCCCCAGGGGGTCGATGGCGGCGTCCTGCGTCGCCACGTCGGGACATTTCTTGGCAATTTTGTCGTTGAGCTTGGTCAGGGTCTTGGCGATCTTGTCGCCCGACTTGGTATCCGGGCAGCTGGCAATTTTTCCCTGAACGACCCCGTCCTCACACTTGGAGTAGATCTTCGACAGCTTGCGGAACGCCTGGATCAGCTCCTTGGCGTAGGTACGCTGGCAGTTGAGAACACCCTTGTCAGCAGAGGGCGACTCGAGCGTGCCATATGTTTGCCCCGACAGGCTGTCGACCATCTCGTCGATGTTACAAGTCACGCAGTCGCCGAGGTCTGTCGAAGACGTCAACACAGCGGCGCAGGCGGCTCGCGGGCAGTTCGACAGGCCAAACTGCGCGGCGTCATCACACTTTTTGACGATCTTGGCCACGGCTTTCGCCGCCGCATCGTCGATCTTCGTCTGATTGGCAGCGTCTGGGCACGGCCCGGTCACCTTGCCCTTGAGGACTCCATCTTCGCACTTGCGCAGAGAGTTGGCCTTCTTCTGGCCGTACATCTGCGCCTCTTTGAGGACGGTGCGCAGACAGCCCTCCGGGGTATTCGCGGCGGCTGCCAGCGACGGTGCCAAGGCCATGGCAATCGCCCCTGCCAGCAGACTCCTTTGGATCAATACGAACTTCTGGTACATTGCTTTCTCCTTCCGTTTCGCGCCCATAAGCTTGTCCAGCCGGTGCGCGCTTCGGTAGGTGCCCCGCCTCGTGTCGCGTCTCACGATCAATGGACCGCGGCACGGGGTGGGTGCTCACCCGTTGTCGTTTTGCTTCTCCTCAGCTTCTTGCCTCCTCGCCCTGTCGCTCACCCCCTCCCGTAGGTCCCTCGGGTCTCCATCCCCCGCGTCTACGCCGACGGCGGAGACGGAATTGTTCGATTCACGGTGGTGACCATACGTACCCAACGTGAACACTCCGTTGAGGCTCGAAGAACATCGCGTGACAAGGCGATCGAAGTGCCGTGCACCGAGACGTGGCGGACGCCTATCGAGATCCCGCGAACATCTGATGCCGATGCGTCTGCTGCCCCGCGCGCGCCAACTGGCGGTACGGTTGTAACGCAATCTTCACGAGCCGGTCACCGCGCCAACATGTCCGCCTGATTACCTACGCTCAACTACTGGGGGTCTCTCGGATACTTCGAATT
>JAJFJX010000068.1 GCA_021773655.1 Panacagrimonas sp. | reverse complement strand
CGTCGAAGTCGCGGGCGTCGGCGCCGTCGATGGTCACCAGGCCGAGTTCCCGCAGATCCTCTCGCCCTTCGATCTGCGACGGCTGCACCGTGTCCGGAATGGCCTCGCACTCGGCCAGCGCCTCGTCGGAAAAAACGTTGGGCAGCGCATGGGTGCGGATCGCGGCCTCGATCTCCATGCCCGGCGCCAGGTGATCGCCCAGCACTTCGATGATCTCGCCGACCGGCAGGGTGCGGTGCCCGGGCGGGGCGGTGATCTGCGCCACCACCATCTGGCCGTGGACGGCCTGCCCGCGCGCATCCGGCGGAATCAGCAGGTCCTGCTGCACGCGGGGGTTGTCGGGGATGACGTAGGCCACCCCCTGCTCGACGTGCAGGCGCCCGACCAGCTGGCGCGAGACGCGCTCGAGCACTTCCACCACCGACCCCTCAGGCCGGTTCTTGAAATCGCGGCCGACCACACGCACCAGCGCGCGGTCACCGTTCATGAGCTCGCGCATCTGTCGCGGCGGCAGGAAGATGTCCGGCGGCCCCGCATCCGGGATCAAAAAGCCGAAACCGTCGCGGTGCGCCTGCACGGTGCCGGCCACCGCGTTCATCTTTTCGAGTGGCCCGTAGGCGCCGACGCGGTTTTGTACGACCTGGCCGTCGCGCACCATCGCGCGCAGGCGCTTGTCCAGTGCCGACTGCTGATCGAGCCTGGCCAGCCCGAAGTTGCCGATCAGGTCATCCGCTGTCAGCGGACCCGGCGAGGCCTGCAGTTGTTCGAGGATCAGCTGGCGCGATGGAATGGGGTCTGCGTAGCGTTCGGATTCGGCCGCATGGGCCGGGTCCTGCGCACGCCAGTCGTTGGGCGTACCACGTGGTTTTCTTTTCATTGACATCCGTGTGGCGCCTGCCCAGAATTCGCGCCCTTGTCGCTCGGGCTTCGGCCCCGCGGCAATGCCGAGATGGCGGAATTGGTAGACGCACCAGTTTCAGGTACTGGCGGGTAAAACCGTGGAGGTTCGAGTCCTCTTCTCGGCACCAGTTTGTGCATCAATTGTAGCCCAAGACGTAACCGGACCCCGCAGCGATGCGGGGTTTTTTTGTGGTGCCGACCCGCTTCGCACGGGCCGGACGGCGCCCGCTGCGGGTTTTGCAGCCGACCGCGTTCGCAGGTAGCTTGGCCGCTCCCGGCCCGCGTTTCCGGTCCGGTCCGGTCCGGGCGCGGCTCGGAAATGCTGATCCGACCCTTCCCCGCAACCGCACCGATCACGGCCATGACAGAGTCCCTGCATCACCTCGCCCTGCGCAATCTGCGCGAGGCCGACTATCCCGACGTCAAATTGCTGATGGATCGGGTCTACGCGACGCTGGGCGGCGCCTGGCCGCAGCACAAGTTCCGCTCGCAGATCCGCACGTTCCCCGAGGGCCAGATCTGCATCGAGGACAAGGGCACCGTGGTGGCCTGTGCGCTGTCGGTGATCGTCGATTACGACAAGTTCGGCGACAAGCACACCTATGACGAGATCACCGGCGATGCCTACCTGTCCACGCACGATCCCAAGGGAGACGTGCTCTACGGCGTGGACGTGTTCGTGCATCCGGATTATCGCGACCTGCGTCTCGGGCGCCGGCTCTACGAGGCGCGCAAGGAGCTGTGCCGCAATCTCAATCTGCGCGCCATCGTCGCCGGCGGCCGCATCCCAAGCTACGGCGAACACGCAGGGAAGATGTCGCCGCAGGAGTACCTGGAAAAGGTCAAGTCCAAGGATCTCTATGATCCGATCCTGACCTTCCAGCTCTCCAACGGTTTCGAAGTCACCCAGATCCTCAAGGCCTACCTGCCGCAGGACAAGGAATCCGGCGGCTTTGCCACCCTGCTGCAGTGGCACAACACCGACTACGACGCCGAGCAGGCGCCGCTGATCGGCGGGCCCAAGTCCACCGCGCGAGTCGGCTGCGTGCAATGGCAGATGCGATTCTTTCACGACGTCAAAGAACTGCTGCAGCAGGTCGAGTACTTCGTCGACGCACTGTCGGACTACAAGTGCGACGTGGCGCTGTTTCCGGAGTTCTTCAATGCTCCGCTGATGGGGCTGTCCAAGGAACGCAGCCCGGTCGACGCGGTGTGGCACCTGGCCGGCTACACCGAGCAGATCGTCACCGAAATCTCGCGCCTGGCGGTGTCCTACAACATCAACGTCATTGCCGGGTCGATGCCGGTGATCGAGGACGACGAGCTCTACAACGTGTCCTATCTGTGCCGGCGCGACGGCACCGTCGGCGCCCAGTACAAGCTCCATCCCACGCCGCATGAAAAGCGCGACTGGGTGATGCAGGGCGGCGATGTGCTGCGCTGCTTCGATACCGACTTCGGCCGCATCGGCGTGTTGATCTGCTACGACGTGGAGTTCCCGGAACTGTCGCGCATCCTGTCCGAGTACGAGATGCAGATGCTGTTCGTGCCCTTCTGGACCGATACCAAGAACGGATACCTGCGCGTGCGCCGCTGCGCCCAGGCGCGCGCGATCGAGAACGAGTGCTACGTGATCATCGCCGGCAGCGTCGGCAACCTGCCGATGGTCGACAACGTCGACATCCAGTACGCGCAGACCGCGGTGTTCTCGCCTTCGGACTTCTCCTTTCCGCATGACGCGGTGATTGCCGAGACCACGCCCAACACCGAGATGACCCTGATTGCCGATCTGGACCTGACCCGCCTGCGGACCCTGCAGAACGAAGGCTCGGTACGCAACTACCTGGACCGGCGCCGCGACCTCTACCGCGTGGAGTGGATCGGGACCGAGAAGATCGTCGAGTGAACCGGGCCCACTGCGACGGCGCCCGCGGGTGCCCGGGCGTGCTGCTGATGCTGTGTGGTCTGATGATGATCGGTTCGACGGCGCTGATCGCGGCGCCCTCAACGCTGAGTGCCGAGGCCCACGTGATCGACGGCGACAGCCTGCGCCTGGGCAAGCACATGGTGCGCTTGTGGGGCATCGATGCGATCGAAGGCCGGCAGACCTGCACCCGCGATGGCGGTCGCTGGCCCTGCGGGCGCGAGGCCGCGCAGGCCCTGCGCGCCTACATCGACGGCCGTCGCGTGAGCTGCCGGGTGCGCGATGTCGACGTCCATGAGCGGTTGGTGGCGCGCTGCACGGTTGCCGGACAGGACCTCGCGCGCTGGATGGTGCGTCAGGGCTGGGCGCTGGATTATCGCCGCTACAGCGACGGCGCCTACGCCGGCGACCAGGCCCATGCCGAACGCCTGCGCAGGAACCTGTGGTCGGGCGGCTTCGAGCCGCCGGCGCGTTACCGGGCCCGCCGCGCCGGTCGCAACTGAACCCGAAGCCTCACTCAATCGAAAGGATTGCGCAGCACCATGGTGTGCTCTCGGTCCGGACCTGTGGAGATCAGCGCGATCTCGGTTTCGGTGACCTCCTGCATCCGCTGCAGGTAGCGCTGCGCTGCCGGCGGAAGGTCCTGGTGGCGGGTCACGCCGTAGGTGTTGGACTTCCAGCCCGGCAGTTCCTCGTAGACCGCCTCGACCCTGCCGAAGCCCTCGGCGCCGATCGGCGGCACCGTCACCGGCTCGCCGTTGATTCGGTACCCGGTGCAGATGCGGATCACGTCCAGCTCGTCGAGCACGTCGAGCTTGGTCACGCACAGGCCGGTGACGCTGTTGTTGAAGATCGAACGCCGCGCGGCCACCGCGTCAAACCAGCCGCAGCGGCGTGGGCGCTTGGTGACGGTGCCGTATTCCTGGCCCTTGTCGCGAATGGCCTGGCCGATGTCATTGTCGAGTTCGGTCGGAAACGGGCCGCCGCCGACGCGGGTGGCGTAGGCCTTGACGATGCCCAGCACGTAATCGAGCTCGCGCGGACCGACGCCGGTGCCGGTCGCCGCGCCGCCGGCGGTGGTGTTGCTGGAAGTGACATAGGGATAGGTGCCGTGGTCGATGTCCAGCAAGGCACCTTGCGCGCCTTCGAACAGCACGTTGTCACCGCGGCGCAGGTGCAGGCGCAGCAACTCGGTGACGTCGGAGACCATCGGCTTGACGATGTCCGCATAGCCGAGCAGGTCGTCCAGGGTCTGCTGGAAGTCGACCGGAGCTTCCTTGAAGTAATTGATCAGCACGAAATTGTGGAACGCCAGAAGTTCGCCGAGCTTGGCCGCCAGATGCTCGCGGTGGAACAGATCGCCGACCCGGATCGCGCGACGCGCCACCTTGTCCTCGTAGGCCGGTCCGATGCCCTTGCCGGTGGTGCCGATCTTGGCTTCGCCGCGTGCCTTTTCGCGTGCCTGGTCGAGCCTGGCATGGACCGGCAGCACCAGCGGGGCAGCTTCCGAAATGCGCAGGCGATCACGCACCGAGGCCCCGGTGGCCTCGACCTTTTCGATCTCCCGCACCAGATCGGGCAGCGACAACACCACGCCGTTGCCGATCAGGCAGGCCACGCCGGGGCGCATGATGCCGCTGGGGATCAGGTTCAGTGCGGTCTTGACACCGTTGATCACCAGTGTGTGGCCGGCGTTGTGCCCGCCCTGGAAGCGCACCACCGCCTGCACCCGATCGGTGAGCAGGTCGACGACCTAGCCCTTGCCTTCGTCGCCCCATTGCGCGCCGATCACCACCACGCTCTTACCCATGCTTCTGCTCCTGGCGCTCAACGGGGCGACGCCCCGAGTTGTCTGAGGGCCGCGCGGGTGCGCGACCTGGAGCGCCGATCACCGCCATGCTCTTACCCATGTTCCAGTCTCCTGGTGTTCAACGGGGTGACCTCCCGCAGGGTTGATGCCTGCATCGGCCCATGGCCGGGCTTGCAGGCGTTCGAAAGGTTTCAGCCGGCGCCGGTGCCGGCGCCGAGTTGCAGAAGCTCGTTGATGTCGGCGGAAAACCCGGTTGCCGGCAGCGCGCGGCCAAACTCGCGACCGACGCCATCGTAGCGCCCGCCGCGCGCCAGTTCGCGCCCGAACCCGGGTACGAACGCCGCAAACACCAGCCCGGTGTGATAGCGCAGGCCGCGCAACTCGGCCAGATCGACGTGGATCGGCACGGAAGCGAACTCGCGTGACAGGGATCCGGCGGTCTGTTCCAGGCAGTCCAGCGCGGCCTCGACGCCGGATTCCTGCGGGAGGATCTGGCGGGCACGTTGCAGCACCGAAAGATCGCCGTTGAGGTCCATCAGCGCGGCCAGCCTGCCAGCGGCACCGTCGAGGCCGCGGGCGCGGCCAAACTCGGCCAGGTCCGGATGCGACTTGCGCTGCAGGATTTCGAACAGCAGCGATTCGTCTTCGGCGTCGAGCGCGACGCCGGCGATCACCGCGCGGTAGATGTCGACATGCCCCAGGTCCAGATGCAGCTCGTGGGCGCCTGCCAGTTCCAGGGTCTGCAGCATCAGGCGCAACACTTCGAGGTCGGCCGACAGGTCGGACTCGCCGAACAGCTCGCATCCCACCTGTCGCGGTGAGCGCGGTCCGCCGGGGCTGTCCGGGTGGGTGCGCAGCACGGTGCCCAGGTAGCACAGGCGGATGACCTTGCGGTCGGCATAGCGCCTCGCGGCGATGCGCGCGGCCTGCGGCGTCATGTCGGCACGCAGGCCCAGCATGCGTCCGCCCAGCGGGTCGGCGAACTTGAAGGTCTGCTGCTCCAGGTCACGCCCGGTGCCGGTGAGCAGCGCATCAAGGTGCTCGACCAGCGGCGGCAGAATCAGCTCGTAGCCGGCCTCGCGGTAGTGATCGAGCAGCCGCCGGCGCAGCGATTCGAGCTGCCAGGACAGCGGCGGCAGACCTTCTTCCATGCCGTCGGGCAGCATCCAGCGTTTGGTGGCCATGCTAGGAACATGTCTGGGAACACGTGGGGAGCGGTTGCGAAGGCCGACGAAGCCGCCGACGGTTCATTTTACCGCGTTGAGGATCAACAACCCGATCAGCATGCAGGCCAGCCCCAGTCCCCGCATCCAGCGGTTGTCCACCGCGGCGAAGTTGAGCATCGCCTGGCGGAAGCGGTGCGGCGACAGGAACGGTAGCAGGCCCTCGATCACCAGCAGCAGGCCCAGGGCCGTCAGCAGGTCGGTCCAGGCCACGCCTCAGCGGCCTGCACCCTTGCGACCTTCATCCTTGCGACCTTCGCCCTTGCGGCCTTCACCCTTGAAGTACTGGAACAGCTCGCCGTCCGGCTCCAGCACCAGCACGTTGTCGGACGAGCCGAACGCCTGCCGATAGACGTTCAGGGAGCGGTAGAAGCGATAGAACTCGCTGTCGGCGCCGTAGGCGGTGGCGTAGATCTCCGCCGCCTTGGCGTCGCCTTCACCGCGCAGGGTCTCGGCCTTGCGGTAGGCGTTGGCCAGGGTCACCTGCGCCTGACGGTCGGCATCGGCGCGGATGCGCTCGGCTTCCTCGGCGCCGCGGGCGCGCAGGTCGGAGGCCACGCGGGTGCGCTCGGCACGCATGCGCTGGTAGACCGATTCGCTGACGTCGGGCGGCAGGTCGACCCGTTTGACGCGCACATCGACGATCTC
>JAJFJX010000067.1 GCA_021773655.1 Panacagrimonas sp. | reverse complement strand
GAAGCGCCCGCAGTGCTGCACGAATTCGCGTCGCTGCTGGCCGAAGTGCGCGAACGCGGGCCGCTGGAGAGCCTGTTCGAAGCCCGCACCCTGCTGGCCGAGGCCCACGCGCTGTACGCGGAGGGCAAACTCTCGCTGCCGCAGCGCGCCTGGGCCGAACGCGCACACTATGCCGCCGCACGCGCGGTGATCCCGCTGCTGGACGCCGGCATCCGCGCCCATCGCGACGCCATCGACGAACTGCGCGAGAAGCTCAGCGCAAAGTATTTCTGCAACTTCTCGGTGTTCCAGTCGGTGCCGGATGCCTGGGCCATCGACCAGGTGTTTCCCATCGTGCCGATCCATCGGCTGGACCAGCGCCCCGACCAGCGCACGCGTCTGTGCGATCTCACCTGTGACTCCGATGGCCGCCTGGACACCTACGTCGACCGGGAAGGACTGAGCCCGACCCTGGCCCTGCACCCCCTGCGTGAAGGCGAACCCTATGTGCTCGGGATCTTCATGGTCGGCGCCTACCAGGAGATCCTGGGCGACATGCACAATCTTTTCGGCGACACCAATGCGGTCAACGTGGTGCTGGACGCCGACGCGCCCGACGGCTGGCGCCTGGAAGATCCCGAGTACGGTGATCGCACCGACGAGCTGCTGCGCTATGTGCATCTGGAGCCGGAGGCCCTGGCCGAATCCTACAAGCGCAAGCTGGCAGACGCCGATCTTGCCGACGACCAGCGCGCCAGTCTGCTGGCCGAACTCGAAGCCGGCCTGAGCGGGTACACCTACCTGAGCTGACAACCGGACCGGCCCGACGTCATGTCGACGCCATGACCGTGTCACCCCGCTGTCATGATCACGACATCCTCATTGCCTACCGTTCCGGGCTTGCCTTTGATCGGATCAGGGAGAAACGGGGATGCATGGCTTCAGACTCGGCGCACTGGCGCTGGCGTTGACGACATTTTTCATGGCGGGCTGCGGTGGCGACGACGGTGACAACGTCCCCGCCGGCCCCGCCGGTCCGGCCGGTCCGGCCGGCGCGCCCGGTGTCGGGCAGGTGCTGATCGACCTGAGTCCGCTGGGCACCTACGAGGCGCAGGCCTTCGACGAGGGCGCCGCCGAAATCGTGGCATACGATGCCGCGCGCCAGCGCCTGATCGTGGTCAACGCCAACGATGTCTCGGTGGACGTGCTCGACATCTCCAACCCCGCCGCGCCGGTGCTGGTCGACACCATCGACGCCAGCGCCGAAGGCGCCGTCGCCAACAGCGTCGCGGTGTCCGGTGACATCGTCGCGGTGGCCATCGAGGCCGACCCCAAGACCGCCCCCGGCAAGGTGGTGTTCTACGACGCCGCCGACCTCGGCAAGCTCGGCGAGGCCACTGTCGGCGCGCTGCCCGACATGCTCGCCTTCACGCCCGACGGCCTGCGCGTGCTGGTGGCCAACGAGGGCGAGCCCAACGACGACTACAGCATCGATCCGGAAGGCTCGATCAGCATCGTCACCGTCAACGGCGGCACCAGCCCGAGCGTGGTCACCGCCGGCTTTGCCGCCTTCAACGGCCAGGCCGAAGCGCTGCGCGCCGCCGGCGTGCGCATCTTCGGGCCCGGCGCCAGCGTGGCGCAGGACTTCGAGCCCGAGTACATCGCGGTGTCGCCCGACGGCCAGGAGGCCTTTGTCGCGCTGCAGGAAAACAACGCCTTCGCGCGCATCAACCTGGTCACCAACACGGTCACCGAGATCCTGCCGCTGGGCTACAAGGACCATCGCATCATCGGCAACGAGCTCGACGCCAGCGACCGCGACGGCGGCCCCATCATCCGCAACTGGCCGGTGCTGGGCATGTACCTGCCCGACACCATCGACAGCTACACCTTCAATGGCCGCACCTACTACGTGTCCGCCAACGAGGGCGACGCGCGTGAGTACATCGTCGAGGACGACGCGGGCAACGAGACGGAGTTCTTCGTCGAGGAATCGCGCATCAAGGACCTGAACCTGGACCCGGACGCGTTTGCGGACGCCGCCACGCTGCAGACCGATGCCGCCATCGGGCGACTGGCCGCCACCACCATCCTCGGCGACACCGACAACGACGGTGACTACGACCAGCTCTACGTGTTCGGCGGCCGTTCGTTCTCGATCTGGGCCGACGACGGCACCCAGGTCTACGACAGCGGCTCGGACTTCGAGCGCATCACCGCGCTGCGCTACGGGGTGAACTTCAACAACGACAACACCGAGAACGATCCGGACTCGCGCAGCGACGCCAAGGGCCCCGAGCCCGAGGCCATCCTGGTGGCACCCATCGGCGGCCGGCAGTTCGCCTTCATCGGCCTGGAGCGCATGGGCGGCATCATGGTCTACGACGTCACCAACCCCAACGCGGCGCAGTTCATCCAGTACGTCAACACCCGCGCCCTGTCGATCGATCCCGATGACCTGGGAGATGCCGATGCCGGCGCGGCCGGCGACCTCGGCCCCGAAGGCCTGGCCTTCATCTCCGGCGCGCAGAGCCCGATCCCCGGCGTGCCGCTGCTGGCGGTGAGCAACGAGATCAGCGGCACCACCACGCTGTACCGCATCGACACCGTTGAGCTCAGCGCCGACTGAAGAGGCCTTCCGCGCCCTGCACCACCAGCCCCGCCGGAGCGGTCCTGCCGGCGGGACGCCGTTCGCAGCCTGTGCGGCCTGTGCGGCCTGTGCGGCCGGTATCCTCGGCTCAGCGCGAAACCGGGCCGCCCAGGTGCTCCAGCAAGGCGCCGAGAAGGGCGCCCAGCTCGCCCGTCATCAGGCGGAAATCGGCGTCGAAGTTCTCGTCGGCGTCGCCCCGGACGTCATTCTCGGCGCGATCCTGTTCGATCATCTCGAAACGCACGCGGCGCACCACGCCCGGCTCGGCAAGCACCAGTCGCAGGCGGTCCTTCCACACCAGACCCAGTTGCGTCACAAACTTGCCGTCCTTGACGTGGCGGCGCACATCGTCGCCCTCCAGTCCGTGGCGGGCAAAGCGCACCGCCGCCGGATCGTCGCCGCCGCTCTTCATCAAGCAGTCCTGGTCGATCACGAAGTCGCCCGGCGCGCGGCCGGCCGACAGCCACTGCGTCATCACCACCACCGGCGATTGCGCGGTGTCCAGCGGGAAGAACGGGCATTCGCCCAGCGTGTCCCGAAGCTGCGACAGCACCTCGTCGCCAACCTTGGGGCTGGAGCTGTCCACCACCAGCCAGCCGGCCACCGGATCGATCCACACGCGGGTCATGCGCCGGCGCGCGAATGCGCGCGGCAGCAGCTCGGCTTCGACCTGTTCGCGCAGCTCGCGCAACTGCTTCTTGCCGGGCTTGAAGCCCATCCGCGCCTCGATCTGTGCCGCCTTTTCCTTCACCGCATCCTTGACCACCGAGGCCGGCAGCAGCCTGGTTTCCGTGCCCAGCGCAAAGAGTATCTGCCGCTCCTGGCCGTAGACCAGCTGCGCGTTGTCGCGCGGCGGCACCCAGCCGCGGGTCTGGGCAGTCAGACCGCTGCACGCCTGCAGGGGCCGCTCGGCGAGCCGCGCCTCCAGCGCGCCGGGAGCCAGCTCCCAGTTCCCTTCAAGACGGTACGGCAACAGGTTTCTGAACCACATGATCGGCTTCGGGTCGACAGGGGGCGGCGATGATAGCCGTCTCTGGCCCATGGGGAACCGTCATGAATCCGAATCGACGCCGATGCCTGCAGGCCGGCCTGGGCTCGCTGGCGCTGTACGCGGCCACTGGCGCACCAGCGCTGCTGCTGCTGCCGACGCCTCACCAGACCCGCGGCCCGTTCTATCCCCGCACCGTGCCGGCCGACCACGATCACGATCTGGTGCGCGTGGCGGGCCGTGGTGACGCCGCCCTGGGCGAGATCACGCATCTGCACGGCAGGGTGAGCGATCCCTCCGGGCAGCCCCTGAATGGCGCGCAGGTGGAGATCTGGCAATGCGATGCGCGGGGGTATTACCACCACGTCCATGATCGCGCCGGCGATGCACGGGACACGAGTTTCCAGGGCTACGGCCGCACCCGCAGCGACGCCGGGGGCGGCTATCACTTCCGAACCATCAAGCCGGTGGCCTACCCCGGCCGCACGCCCCACATCCACCTTCAGGTCAGTGCGCCCGGGCGACCGCAACTGTCCACGCAGGTTTACGTCCGCGGCCTGCAGAGCAACACGCGGGACTTCCTTTTCGCGCGCCTGGACGGCGGAGCGCAGGCGCGGGTGCAGGCCGACTTCGAGCCCGTCGATGCGGCGGACGCGATGTGGTCGGCGCGCTTCGACGTCATCGTGCCGGCGGCCTGAGGGCTGCGCCGCCGGGCACCGGTTCCCCGTCCGCGACCCCGGCCTTCGTGCGTGCCAGCCGACGCACCTGCAGACGCAGCTTTGGCCGGGCGAAGGCTCCACCAGCAAGCGTCCACCGACCCCTCGCTCGCCCGCCACCTGGCCTGGACAACCGCTTCAATCCTCCGCCGGCAGGGCCCGCAAGGCATCGATCAGCAATCCGCGCTCGGTCATGCGGCGCAGGCTGAAAGCATGGTTGAGCCGCACCCGCGCCAGGTCCCGGCGCTGGGACACCGTGACACGCCGTGGTCGCAGCCCGGACAGCAGCAGCTTCCACTTCGGGGTGCTGATCGACCGTGCCTTCATTGCCTGCAGCGCCCGCGCCAGCCGCCACTCCTGGTCGGTGAACTCGGTTCCGAACGGAAAATCCGGCAAATGCCCGAGGTCGCGCAGCCCCTTCAGACGCCGCTCGAGCTGCTCCGGCGTGTTGTGACTCCAGGCCGGCGGCAGACTCCAGTCCTGCTCGATGCGCCCGCTGGCCTTGAGACGCGCCAGCAGTTCCGGCTGGAAACGTGAATCGGCCAGGCTCAGCACCCGCTTGGCGACTTCGCTGTCGGTCTGCCCGCGCAGGTCGGCCACGCCGTACTCGGTGACCAGCAGGTCGCGCAGGTGGCGGGGAATGGTGCAGTGGGCGTAATCGAGCACGATGTTGCCCTGCTGCCTGCCGGCGCTGTCGCGCACCGCGCGCAGCATCAGCACCGAGCGGCCACCGTCGAGCTGATGGGCCTGGGCGACAAAGTTGTACTGCCCGCCGACGCCTGACACCACGCGCCCGTCGGCCAACCCGTCGGACACCACCGCTCCGCTCACGGTGGCGATCATCGCGCTGTTGAGAAAGCGCGCGTCGCGGCGCTGCTCGCGATACAGGCGCGGGTTGAGGTCGAGCTGGTTGACCTTGT
>JAJFJX010000066.1 GCA_021773655.1 Panacagrimonas sp. | reverse complement strand
GAGCGCCGTCATGCGTGTGACAAGACGACATCTCGGCAACTCGCAGTCTGTGGCAGGCAGCTTCCCGGAGCGCAGCCGCGAGGTTGGTGCATCCTGCCCAGGCCCCCGGAGTTGTTTTAACTCGATTGCGCGAGGCGAGATGGCATCAGCAGCCAGCCTAGCCATCCAGTGTAGAAAACTACAATGGTGAGCCCTGAGAGATTCGAACTCCCGACCCTCAGGTTCGAAGCCTGATGCTCTATCCAGCTGAGCTAAGGGCGCGTGCGCGGATTGTACGTCCCCGGCGTGCGGGCTGCTGGTGACATCGCCCGCAGCTCCAATGCGCGCGTCGCCATCATGCGGCCTGCGCTTGCGCCTGCGCCTGTCGAGCGGGGTCGCTGGCGCGGCGGTCGTCGGGAATGCAGGCCAGCCCGCTCAGGTGGGTGTGCCGGCGGCGGCGGGTCTGGCGCAGTTGGTCGAGCTTGTCGACCAGTTCGCGGTCTGCGTGCCCGGGGCGTATCAGGCCGAATTGTTCGTCGAGCACCCTGAGCACTGGCCCTTGCCAGGTCGACTCCAGTGCCACGAAGCCGGCGCCGGCCAGGGAATCCAGGCACCGGGCCAGGTCGGCCTGGCGCAGTCCGGTCTCGCTCCAGGCCTGCATCGCGGTTCTGAGCGTCATGCTGCAACCGACGCCGACCTGATCGAGTGACAGGATGCGATACAGGGCGAGCCAGAGTGCTTTTGAAGAGAGGTTCATCGATCGTTTCCAGGCTGGGTTCGAGCAGGGATGCCAGATCTTTACAAGTCTCGTGCCCGGGATGAGCGTACCGCCGAAGCGCAGGCCCAATTCGTGTCCGGGCCGGACCGGCGGTGCTGCCGGGCGGGTTGAACGGGGACCGCCCGCCAACCGCAAACCAACCGCAAGCAAGGGTTTCAGGCCCGCGCCCTGTCGTTCATGGGGGTGTGGGGGGGGCGTGTGCACAGGCCGGCGTCGGTGCTGGCTACCCCGATCCGGGGGGCGCGGAATCCAGGAGCGTGCGCGGCAGGTGCCCGGGGCCGGGGATGGGCCTGACATGGCACCGCCGCTGACGGCTGACCGAAATGCCGTTCGTCATCAGGACGGTCGCAGGCAACCGCTGGACCGGCGATTCCGGCACCGGACTTTTCCCCCGTCTATCAAGTCCACAGCGCGGATCGAAACACGGACGCCGCCTGGCAAGGAGAACGGACATGATCGACTGGATGATGGGTGGGGCGCTGATGGCGGTCCTGATCGCCGAACTGTTCGATGCCTGGGCACTGCGCCAGTTGACGCGGCGCTGCGATGCGCTGCCTCTGGGCACGCCGGATCGGGCGCGACTGGTGCGCTGGTACGCCGAGGGATTCCTGCACTGCTGTGCGGTGACCAAATGGCTGCGTGCCGGCAGTCTGGTTCTGGCGATTCTCGGATTCGGCCTGGGCGCACATCCGGCGGTCCTGCTGGCGGCGTTGCTGCTGGCAGCCGCGGCACATGGCGAAAGTCGCTTCGGCGCGGTGCAGCGGCGGCGTTACCTGCAGGCCAGCAGCCGCTGCGTCCGCCGTGCCATGCGCGCAACTGCTTCCATGCCGGTCACGGCGCAGGCGTCGCCTGGCGCGACCGATTTCCAGCGCTGGCCCAGCGCCGGTGCTGCCGACACAGACGCTCGGACAGTTGTGCCTCCAGCCAGCAATATGGCCGCCCCCGGGCCGTCGCCGCGATGAATCCAACGTGTCCGCCGTGGGTCGAGAGTTCGAGTTCCACCCAGGGTGACAGGGCACCGGCCGGCGGCACGATGGCTGGCGTCATGAACGGGTCATCGAGCGCGTGCAGGATCGTCACCGGGCGCCGGATGTCCGCCAGAAAACTGCCGCAGGCGGCACGCGCGTAGTAGTCCTCTGCATTGCGATAGCCGCTGGTCGGGGCGGTGTAGGCGTCGTCGAATTCAAAGAAATCTCGCGCCCGCAGCGCCTGCTGGAGGTCGACCTGGGGCGGCAGCGGCTGCGCCGCCTGCTTGCGCCGCACCATGTCCTTGCAGGCGTCGAGCAGGCGCGACTGGTAGACGCGGGCGAACCCATGGCGAAGGCGCTCTGCACATTGGCGAAGGACAAACGGGACACACACGGCGTAGGCCTGATCGACCGCCGCCCGTGTCCCGGATTCGCCGAGTGCCTTGAGCAGCACGTTGCCGCCCAGCGACCAGCCGACTGCGGCGATGAAGCGCTGCGGATGTCGGATTCGCAGCTGATCCCACAGGTGCTGCAGCGGAGCGCTGTCGCCATGGTTGTAGGCACGGGGCAGGCGGTTGGGACGGACGCCGGCTCCGCGCTGCTGCAGCGCGCAGATGCGCCAGCCGGCGCTGATCAGCCGCCGCGCCAGGCCGCGCAGGTACTTGGACTCGAAGCTGCCACCAAGGCCGTGGATGAGGATCGCCAGCGGCGCGGCATCGTCGAGGTCGGCCCCGGCCCAGCCGAGTTCCACGAAATCGCCATCGGGCAGTTCCAGACACTCGATGTCGAGCTGGAGCGCCGGCGAGGGCCGTAACAGCGTCGGCAGAATCGTCTGCAGGTGGGCGCCGCGCATCAGCGGGTGCGCCACGAAGCTCGATTCGATGATGCGGCCGCCCGTCGGCGCCGGAGCCGGAGCCGGCTTCATGTCTGCTCGCCGGCGGCGGCCCTCGGGCCGGGCTCTGCAGGCAACCTCATCGGCGGAGGTCGGGTGGCGCTGTCGGTGATGAACCGGCCTTGTCGGTGATCGTGGCAGGTGCAGGTGCAGGTGCAGGTGCAGGTGCATTGCGCAGCCACACGTCCTGCTGCGGAAACGGGATTTCGATGCCGTGCCGGCGCAGAGCTGCGTAGATGGAATAGCGCAGGTCGCTGGCGACATTGCCGCGCGAGTAGATGTCGCGCACGTTCGCACGCAGTTCGAAGATCAGCCCGGAATCGCCCATCGCGGTGAACAGCACTGCCGGGCCACGCACATCGGGCCGCTCGCCGTCCTGCACGATCAGGGGATGCTCTCCCGCCAGGCCCAGCAGCAGGTCGCGCACCTGTTCGGGCTGGCTGCCGTAGGCCACGCTGACCGCCACCACCACCCGTCCCAGGGTGTCGCGGTAGTTCCAGTTCTGCAGTTCGGCACCAAGCAGCACCGAGTTGGGAACCATCACGCTGACGCGGTCGGCGTTTTCCAGCTCGGTGGACCGGATGCGGATGCGCCGCACGAAGCCTTCGGAGCTGCCGACCTTGATGTAGTCCCCCAGACGGACCGGACGTTCGAACAGCAGAATCAGGCCGGAGACGAAGTTGTTGACGATGTTCTGCAGGCCGAAGCCGATTCCCACCGACAGCGCGCCGGCCACGATGGCGACCTTCGACAGGTCCAGCCCCGCTGCCGACAGTCCCACCAATGCTGCCACCACGAAGGCCGCGTAGCCGTAGAGGGTGGCCACCGACATGCGCACGCTGGGTTCCAGGCGCGTCAGCGGCAACCAGTCGCGTTCGAGCTTGCGCTTGAACCAGCGGGTGAAGGTGACCAGCACCAGAAACGCCAGGGAACCAAGGATCAACTTGCCGGGCACCACCGTGGTACCGGCGATCTGCACGCCGGTGCCGAACAGGCCATCGACAAAACGTGCACCCAGCTCGTCCAGACCCCACAGGCGCAGCAGCGCGTAGCCCAGGCCGCCCCACAGCACCAGCAGCAGCACTCGGGTGGCCCAGCGCAGCTCGGTAATGGGCCTGTCGACGGGCACGTCCAGACGCCTGCGCAGGGCCTGCTGCCAGGCGTAGCGCCCCTGGTCCAGGGTGCGGGCCAGGAAGCTCACCGCCAGCGACGTCCCCAGGCCCAGACCGAACAGCGCCAGCGCGGTGTAGGGCCAGTGCGGGGGAAGTTCGATCATGCGCGGATTTTACGGCGACTCGATGGAGTCGGCGTGCGTAGCCCGCAGGCCGCAGGCCGCGGGCGGCACATTGTCTCGCCAGAGGTGCCATGGGCAGGCGCCTGACTGGACGCTGGTTCGCAAGTCTGGTTGTGTTGCCGGCACCGTAACCCTCGGTACTCTTGCTCCAAGGGGGGCAGTTCGATGATCCGTTGCCACCACGTGCTGCCTGTTTGTGCCGTCCTGTCGTGGCTGATCGCCGGTTGTGCCACCCCCATGCCGCCGCGCCCGCCGGTGCCCGACGGCAAAAACTGTCTGCAAGTGTTCGAACAGTTCGACCGGCGCATCGAAACGGCTGGGGTGGCCGATGCCGGCTATTCGAGGATCCCGGGCTTCCCGTACCTGCGCAGTGACCGTTTCTCGGCCTCCTTTGCCGACGAGATCGACGACATGGACACGTTCTGGGAATGGGTGGGTTACCTGCGCGCCAACGAGGACGAGGCCCGTGACATCGAATTGCGCAATCTCAATCTGGGCGCGCAGACCGCGTCCTTGGCGCTGAGCGAGCTACGGGGCTGCGGCGCCTGGCTGCGCAGCCTGGAGCTCGACAACAAGGCCTTCCGCGAACACCTGCTGTCGGTGGTCCGTCCGCCGGACGACTACTCCAAAGTTGCGCGCGCGCTGGGTCTTTATCCGCTGGCAAAACCGTTTCTGCTCCGTGGTGTGCGCCAGTACCAGCAGCAGGTGATGGAGCGTTTCGACACCCCGATTGCGAAGCTTGAGACTCGCGGCAAACTGCTGATGTGGCAGGCGGCCCGCTCGGCGGAATTCCCGCACGAGACCGTGGATCTGCGCAACAAGCCGCGCGACCGGCTGGGGCGCATCGGCGTGCTGTGGTCGGAGATGCTGCAGCTGGCCCAGTTTCATGCGCCGCAGCTCTGGATCGACACGGCGGCCGAGCACGATCTGCCAGGTCAGCCCGTCGTTGGTGCGCGGGTGCCGGGCGTAGACGTACAGGAACCGGTGGTGCATTTCCTGCCCGGCTACGCCCGTTTCGGCGGTCGCAAGCTGCTGCAGATCAGCTATTTCGTCTGGTTCGATCAACATGCATCGGGCGACGCTGCCGCCGGACCGCTGGACGGTCTGATCTGGCGCGTCACCCTGGACGAACGCGGACACCCGATCCTGCACGACACCATCCACGCCTGTGGCTGTTACCACTACGCCTTCCCGGCCGTGGCCATGCAGCGGCGCGAGATCGCCGACGACCGCGAAACCCTGCTGTTCCCGCAGGACCAGGTGCCATCCGGAGCGGTGGCAGTGCGCCTGGCATCGGGCACGCACGCGGTACAGCGTGTGGTGTCGCCCGAACAGGTGACGGCTTCGGGGATACGTCAATACAAGCTGCGACCCTACGACGAGCTGCTGTTGCTGCCGCTGCCCGGGGGCGGGACACAGAGCCTGTTCGGTCCCGACGGTTTCGTCGACGGCACCGAGCGCACCGAGCGGCTCTGGCTGTGGCCCAGCGGCGTACGCAATGCCGGTGCCATACGTCAGTGGGGGCGCCACGCCACCACCTTCGTCGGCCAGACTCATTTCGACGATCCCTTCCTGTTCGAAACGCTGCTGGTGGCGCCGCCGGCACCCGGCCCTGCACTGGCGGACGACGCGGCGGCTCGATGACGTCCTGTTGAGGTCTGCCGAAATGGTCGACTGCAGAACCCCACTCCCGCTTGCGGGAGTGGGCCAGGGCTGAGGGCCTCACCGGGCACTGCAAAGCCGTGCTGCGATGCCCTCATCCCGGTCGGGCTTTCGCGGGCGTATCTCCATGGCACTCCCGCGCCGGGACCCGAACACGAAGCGCCGACCTCTGCTGCCCGCCGGAGAGGCGAGCCACCCGCGTCGACCGACCAAGACAAAAAAAAGCTCGGCAGGTCGAAGCACCGACTTCAGGACGAGCAGCTGATCTCGACCTGTGCAGCGCCGGGCGGCGGCGCGGCGGCGTAGTGCCCCGCGTCCGGGCGTTCGACGAACGGATCCGCCAGCAGGCGCATCAGGGTGTCGATCTGCGTGTACTCGCCGTGTTCGGCCAGTCCAATGGCGTTCTGCGCCAGATGATTGCGCAGCACATAACAGGGGTTGACCTCGTTCATGCGCGCGGCGCGCTCTGCGTCCGCACTGTTCTCGCGACGCAGGCGGGCGCGGTAATCGCCCAGCCAGGCGTCGAAGGCGTCCAGATCGGTGATCTCGTCGCGCACTGGCGGTGGCGGCGCGTGGCTGTCGATGCGCACCTGCGATAGGCCACGGAAGCAGCGCGTGAAGTCATTGCCGCCGCGATCGAGAATATTGAGCAGGCCGTTGACCAGTTCGCGATCTCCCTCCAGGGCCTGGGCCAGGCCCAGCTTGGCGCGCCAGGCGGCCAGCACTGTCCCGGCATAGACCGAGGGGTAACGGGCCAGCAGCGCCTGCGCGATCTCGACGGCGGTCTCCGGCGTGTCGTGCAGCAACGGCAGTGTCGCCTGCAGCAGTTTCGAGCAGTTCCAGTAGCCGATGCGCGGCTGCTGTTCGTAGGCGTAGCGCCCGGCCTCGTCGGAATGGTTGCAGATATGGCCGCTGCGAAAACCGTCGAGAAAACCGAACGGACCGTAGTCGATGGTCAGGCCCAGGATGGAAAAGTTGTCGGTGTTCATCACGCCGTGGCAGAAGCCGACCGTCTGCCACTGCGCCACCATGCGCGCGGTGCGCTCGATCACCTCGCCCAGCCAGGCGGCGTAGCGCGCGGACGGCTCCGCGTGGGCCTCGGGCAGGGACGGGAAATGATGCGCGATGATGTGATCGGCCAGCGGCGCCAGCAACGCATGGCGCTGGTGGTAGTAGAAGAACTCGAAGTGACCGAAGCGCACGAAGCTCGGCGCCACCCGGCACACCACCGCGGCGGTCTCCACGGTTTCGCGCTGTACCGGGTCGGGCGAGCCGACCAGGCTCAGAGCCCGCGTGGTGGGAACGCCCAGTCCGTGCATGGCCTCGGAGCACAGGTACTCGCGCAACGATGAGCGCAGTACGGCACGGCCATCGGCAAAGCGCGAAAACGGAGTCTTGCCGGCACCCTTGAGCTGCAATTCGAACAGTTCACCCTCGGCATTGCGGACCTGGCCAAGCAGCAGCGCACGGCCATCCCCGAGCTGCGGCACGAAATGACCGAACTGGTGCCCGGCGTAGACCGTCGCCAGCGGTGTGCGCTCCAGCCTGCGCGTGTTGCCCGACAGCAGCGACAGCCATCGGGCGTCGTCGGCTGCATCGGCCGGCAACCCGATGTGCCCGGCCAGCGGCCGGTTGAAGTGCAGCATGCGCGGCGACGACAGTGGCTCGGGTTCGATCTGCGCGGCATAGTCCGCGGGCAGTTGCCAGAAGGTGTCGACCCAGTCCAGGGATGATGCGCAAGTCGTGAAAGCATCCATGCGCCCATTGTGCGCCAGATGCCTGCAGGCTTCAGGCGCCGGCTGGCATCGTCCCCAGGCTGATTCAAGGCCGCACATCGACATCAACGGATCGGAGACCGGGCCATGAGCCTCGACAACATCGGACTGTGGGGCGTGATCGTCCTGATCGCCAATATCTACGCGATCATCGGGATCGTCGGCAGCCGGGCGGAGCCGCTGAAAAAGGCGCTGTGGATCGTGCTGATCCTTCTGCTGCCCGTGCTGGGCTTCATCATCTGGTTGCTGCTCGGGCCCCGGTCAGCGCGCTGAGGTCCCCGCACCGAGGCCCGCGCCGAGATCCAGCGCCTAGACCCGCGCGTCGACCGTTTGCCTAAAGGCGAAGCGTCGCGCGCATGCCCGCCGGATCCATCGGCGCGGGCCTGCGGCTGGCGCCGATCCATTCGACCAGGCATGCGTTGACCGGGGTCGGGCGCCCGGTACGGGCGCCCAGGCGCACGATCTCGCCATTGAGCTGCCCGACTTCCGTTTCCCGGCCTGCACGCACGTCGGCGACCATGGATGGGTAGGCCCCCTCGCGCACGCCGTTGCGCCAGCGAGCCACCCACCATGGCAGCGGTCCGCCGTGCAGCAGCATCCAGCGGTAGGTCGCAAAAGGCACTGCCAGCGGCAGCTTCCAGGCGATGCCGGCCGCGTCCAGTGCCGTGGTGGCCTCGTCGAGCACAGCCACATAGATGCGGCGCAGGTCCGGGTCGACGAACAGATCGCGGAACGTCGCCCCGGTCAGCGCGCAGATGGCATTGGCCAGGTTGATCAGCAGCTTGCCCCACACGGCTTCATCGCCTGCGACGCACCTGAGACGCAGGCCCGGGCAGTCGAACACCTGGCGCAGTTGAGCATCGTCGGTGCCGAGCACGACTTCGGCCGCGGTGGTCAGGTGAATCTGCAGCGGATCCGGGCACTGCAGGTTCATCATCACGCTCATCGGAAACACCCGCGCGCCGGGACGGCGCTCGCGCAGCAGCCGCAGCGGCGCCACGCCGTTGAGGGTGGATACCAGCGTACAGCCGTCGGGAATGGGGTCCG
>JAJFJX010000065.1 GCA_021773655.1 Panacagrimonas sp. | reverse complement strand
ACCGGGCACGGCGAAGTACAGGTCGATGCCGAACACCGTCAGGCCGATCGAGCCCAGCGGCACCAGGCCCATTTCCACCTTGTGGCCGGACAGGCGTTCGCACAGCAGCGACCCGATGCCGATGCCCAGCGAGAACACCGTCAACAGCAGGGTCACCACTTCCTCGTTGCCGCCGAGGTAGAGCTTGGTGTAGTTGGGCAGCTGCGACAGGAAGGTCGCGCCATAAAGCCAGAACCAGGAGATGCCCAGCACCGACAGGAACACGGTGCGGTTGGTGCGCATGAACTGGAAATTGCGCCAGGTCTCGGTGACCGGATTCCAGTCGATCTTCAGCTCCGGTGCCGCCGCCGCCGACTGCGGGATCGACCGCGACACCGCGTAGCCCAGCACCGCCACCAGCAGCACGCACAGGCTCACCCCGAGCACGCCCTGGCTGCGCGCGATCAGCCAGCCGCCGAGCAGGGTGCCGAGCAGGATGGCGAGAAAGGTCGCGGCCTCGACCAGCGCGTTGCCGCCCACCAGCTCCTCCTCGCGCAGCGCCTGCGGCAGGATCGAATACTTGACCGGGCCGAACAGCGCCGACTGCGTGCCCATCAGGAACAGCACGCCCATCAGGAAGCCCAGGCTGCCCAGGTACAGCCCGATCGCGCCGAGCAGCATGATGACGATCTCGCCCAGCTTGATGGCGCGGATCAGGCGTGACTTCTCGTACTTCTCCGCGATCTGCCCGGCGGTGGCCGAGAACAGGAAGAAGGGCAGGATGAACAGCCCCGCCGCCAGATTGACCCAGGTGTTGATCTGTTCCGGCGACAGCCCGGCGATGCCGAAGGTGACCAGGATCACCAGCGCGTTCTTGAACACGTTGTCGTTGAATGCCCCCAGGGTCTGGGTGGCGAAGAACGGCCCGAAGCGGCGCTGGCGGATCAGGCCGAACTGACCGGATTGACTGGACGGGTTCATGCGGGTTCGGCGCCGAATGGCCGGGATGCCCTGCGAGACAGGCCTGCCACCGGCATCAGGGCCGGCGGAAGCCGGGTTGGCGCGCCGCATCGGCGGCGGCGGCGCGGCGGTCGGCCAGCACGCGTCGTGCCGCGTCGTCGCCGCAGTAATACGCCGACTCCTGGCGGATCTCCGCCAGCATCAGCCGCGCCTGGGTGTCGGACAGGCGGTAGACGTTGCCGCTGGGGTCGCGGCCGTAGATCTCCGGTGCGGAGCGGTACGACTCCAGGCGCGAACGTGCGTTGGCGCAGCGCTGGCGCACCTCGGTCACCACCTCGGCCGGGATCGTGCCGGCCCAGTCGGGCTGTTCGGGCACCTTGCGGCGGGCCATGTACTCGCGCGTCAGGCGCTGACCGCGACTGTTCATGTCGTCGTAGTGCACTCGGCCGTCCTCGTCGAGCCAGCGGTAGACGCCGCGTGCCTGAGTGGTGGCGGACTGCCCGAGCAGCGTCGCAACCAGCAGCAGCGGCAGCATGCGGGTCAGCCACGGCAGGCCGTGGCACGGGCCTGCGGAGCACGGCGGCACCAGGCTCAGGGGGACGATTCCCCGGCGACTTCGTAGTCGCCGCACTGGGCGTCGAGATCGGCCTCGGTGATTTCGATCAGCCGGGCGCGCTCCTCCCCGCTGTACTCGCGTTCGCGGCCCAGGCTGTCGCGCTCCACCAGCAGCGTGGCGTTGCGATAGGTGCGCAATTGCGCCTGCTTGCGCGCGCAGTCCGCGGCGCGGCGGGCCTCGTCGTCGGCCGACCCGGCGGCGGCGGTCCGCGCGGCCGGCGCGCCCGTCGATGTCGCCGCCGAGGTGGTGCCGACCTTGCGATCAAACGGGCGTATGTCGCGCGCGCCGATCGGCGGATTGTCACCGTAGTGGGTCATGTTGTCCGACCCGGTCCAGCGATAGATCTTGTCAGCGTGGACGGTGCCCGAGACCAGGGCCAGTCCGATCAGCATCCAGGCAGTGCGCATGGGAGCGTTCCGGTTTGGAGAGGTCGAGTCTAGTGCAGATCCTGGTGCACCACGATGGTGGTGCACGCCGGCGATGGGTCCCGATCCTGCCTACAATCCGCGCATGAAACTCGGCTCGCTGATCCGGCGCGGCGCCCTGCTGCTGCTGGTCGTGGCTGCACTGGCGCAGTACTGGCTGATGCAGCGCACCCAGGACGCCGCAGCCCGTCTGACGGCCCGCCTGATTCCGCACGGTGAACTGCGCTACCAGCGTCTGTGGCCGTTCCTGTGGGGCGGGGCGCGGGTGTGGGGCCTGAGTTTCCAGCCCGAGGGCCTGTTCCGCGTCGGCCTGCAGGCCGCGCCCGGATTCCGCGTGCAGGTGCGGGAACTGCGAGTGCAGCACCTGCGCCAGGGAGCCGACGGCCAGCTCGAAAGCCTCGCCGGGCAGGCATTCGGCGTGCGCCTGCCGCTGGCCGACCTGCACGGCATCGCCGCCCCCGGTCCGGCCGCGCTGCCCATGCCCAGTCCCTCGGAGCTGGGCCATGCCGTGATCGAGTTCGATCTCGACTTCAGAGTCGAATACGTCGACAGCGCCCACCTGGCGCTGGTGGACCTGAGCGCCGCCGGCGCCGAACTCGGTCGGCTGACCCTGGACGTCCGGCTCGAGGGTTCTCCGGTCGTGTTCTCCCGCGTGCCGGATCAACTGCTGCTCCGCCGGCTGGAACTGCGATGGGCCGACGGCGGCCTGGGCCAGCGCTACCGGGAGGTCGCAGCCACCCGCGCACGGCTGAGTCGCGGCGACTGGCAGCGTGCGCTGATCGCTCGGCTGAACCAGCGCGCCCGTCAGGAAAACTGGAAATGGGACGCCGCCAGTGCTGCAGCCGCGCGCCGGGTGATCGCCGACGCCGACTTTCTGCGCCTGCGGCTGGACCCGCCTGGCGACGCAGTCATCCGCAACATGCGTCTCTACCCCATGTCCGACTGGCCGGCGCTGCTGGGCTTGGAACTGGCCACCGAAGGACGGATCGAGCGTCCGCCGCCACGGCGGACCTGGCCATAGGGAAATGCTGATCAAGTCCATCCTGAACAGGTCCATCACCATCCGCCGTCATTCCCGCGAAAGCGGGAATCCAGGAAGGCACCGTGATCGCGGTGACTCCCTCTGCCGCATCCGGCGCCACCGGTGGGTATTGACGCCCACTCCGGCGTGTTGGCCCGGTGGAGAATTCGCACTGGCAGCAGCTCCGCCAGCTTCACCCGGTCGCGCCCGCTTCCAGGGAACGGAGGTAGCGCATCACTGCCTCTGCCTTCCCCTCGGCAACCAAGCGGTCAGCCGTCTTCCGATCGAAGTCCCGGATCGGATGGTTCTTGAACCAGAACAGCGCCTCATCGACATCCCCCCGCAAATCGGCGGCGGCCTGCAGCACGC
>JAJFJX010000064.1 GCA_021773655.1 Panacagrimonas sp. | reverse complement strand
GGCCCACACCGCCCCACAGGTACAGGCCCTTGACCGGCGGCCACACCACCCGCCGGCTGATCAGCTTGCGCCGCGGCGGTTTGTCCAGCAGCCGGTCATGGACATCCTGCAGGGCATCCACGGCGGCCAGTTGCGCGGCGTCGGCCACGAAGCCCGGACGCTTCAGATCGGCGTCGTAGCGTTGGCGGGGTGTCAGCGGTGCGGGGTTCAGAGCAGGTCTCCGGCGCACGACATGCCATCGCGGTCGGGCTCGCCGCAGCGTTGCAGCACCGCTGCGCGGGCTGCCCGGCCCAGGGCGCGCGCGTCGCCGCTGGCGGCGATGGCCGGCCCGATTTCCACCTCCACGCGACTCCAGCGCGGCAGCCTGCGGCCCCCGCCGAACAGCCGGCGGGTGCCACGGATTCCTGCCGGCACCACTGGCACTCCCGCCCGCGCCGCAATCAGGAACGCGCCTTGCTTGAACGGCAGCAGACCCGGCACGTCCTCGAAGGTGCCTTCGGCAAACACGGCCAGCGAATCACCCTGTTCCTGGATCTGCCGGATCAGTTGCCGGGTCTTGGCCGCCCCCTCGCGCGCCGAGGTTCGGCTGACGTAGTGCACGCCCATGCGGCGCAGCACCGCTCCGATATAGGGCCAGCGGGCGACGCCGTCATGCACCACGAAAGTGAAGCGGCCGGGCAGGGCGGCGGTCAGGACCAGACCGTCCAGATAACTGGCGTGGTTGGCCACCGCCACGCAAGGACCGTCGGGCAGGTGGGCCAGGCCCTCGACGCGCAGCGGAATGCCGATGGCCGCCAGCGCCAGTCGCACGCCTCTGCGGCCGCAGGCTCGCCGCATGCGCAGGGTTGGGGCCAGCAGCAGCAGCGGGCAGACGATGCCGAACACGATGACGGCAAACAACAGCGAGGCGAGTACGCCGTAAACGGGTTCCAGCAGCGGGCGGACCGGCATCAGCAGGAAGGAAATGGCGGGAGGGCGGAGCGCGCCATCTTACTCAAGCCGACTCAGGCCGACCCCGCGTGCCACACCAGCCCGGGCCGGACCACTAGCGGGAGATCCTGGCGGGAGATCATCCAGACGCCCTGCATCGCATCGGGGGCACCGGTGCCGGCCCTCGCCGGCGGTGGGAGCCGGAGATTCCCGGTCGACCGCCTCCGGGTGTTCCGAAAGAACGCGGGGAGCCTGTCGCTCCGACCGCCGGAGGTTCGCCTCAGGGCAGGACGGCGAGCGTCATTACCGCCATCACCAGCACGCCGGCCAGGATGCGCCCGAAAATCATCAGTTCTTCGCGCTTGTTCATGGTGCCCCCTTCGATAGTGCCGGGGACCGGCGATCCGGTCCGTGGCGGTTGCGCCGGGGTCCGGCGCGTGAGTCTAGTGTCAACCCAGAGGGTTGAACGAACAATCCCGAGCAACGGTCGTAGTGTGCTGACGATCACATCCGACCGCCCCTTCTTCGCGCCGCTACAATCCGGCGTTCAGACTTCAAGGAAAACCCCGATGCGCACCTTCAGCCGCTCCGCTGCTGCCGCCCTGGCCCTGCTCACGGCAGCCTGCGCCCCGCAGAAGGCCGAAGACGCCTCGACCCAGGCCGCAGCAGACCCCGAGCCGGCAGTGCCGGCGCCCGTGGTGGCCGACGTCGCGCCCGGCGACCTGGACGCGATCAAGGGCCGGCTGCAGGCCAACATGCCCGGCCTGCAGGTCGATGCCGTGCGGGCCACGCCCATCGAGGGCCTGTACGAAGTGCAGTCCGGCTTCAACTTCGGCTATGTCACGCCGGACGGCCGTTATCTGATCGACGGCGACCTCAACGACATCGCCTCCGGCGAGCGGCTGACCGAAAACCGTCGCCGCACCGCCCGTGCCGAACTCATCGGTGGCCTGGCGGCCGACCAGACCATCGAATACGCCCCGGCCGGCGGTGATGCCAAGTACACCGTCACCGTGTTCACCGACATCGACTGCGGCTACTGCCGCAAGCTCCACGAGCACATCGCCGAATACAACGGCGACGGCATCGCCGTGCGCTACGTGTTCTTCCCGCGTTCCGGCCCGGGAACCAGCTCCTTCCACAAGGCCGAGAAGGTCTGGTGCGCCGCCGACCGCCAGGACGCCCTGACCGAAGCCAAGCTGGGCAAGGGGTTCGAGGGTCCGCGCGACTGCAGCAACCCGGTCATGGACCACCTGCGGCTGGCCGCCGAGCTGGGCCTGCGCGGCACGCCCGCCATCGTGCTGCCGGATGGCGAACTGATTCCCGGTTACCAGGAACCTGCCCAGTTGCTCAAGGCCCTTGCCGAGCACGGCAGCGCCCCCAGGCCGGGCTGAGCCGGGGGCTGCGTCCGGTTCGGATCACGCTACAAAATCCGGAAAGCCCGCCCGTGGCCGCGCCTGGTTCCTGTCAGGGAGGGGTCCCGGTCGCGGCCAGACTGCCTCATGCGGCCCACAGCACCCACAACGCGCCAAGTGTTGCTGAAATGCCGAGCAGCCAGAGAATTCCCGACCGCAGCCAGAACACCAGGACAAAGGCGAGCGCCGACAAAACCAGCATTGGCAAATCCACGCTGCCCGGAACAGGCAAGCTCATGTCCACGCCGAACGCGGCAATCCGGTGTTGCTCTGCAAATAACGCATTTGCCGCAAACCATAGAGCCAGATTCGCGATCACGCCGACCACGACCGCCGTTATTGCGGCCATGGCCGCAGACAGTGATTGATTGGCCCGCAGCTTCTCCACATGAGGCGCGCCCACGAAGATCCACAGGAAGCAAGGCAAAAACGTCACCCACAGCGTCAGCAGTGCCCCCAGTGAGGCATACAGAAGGCTGGGCTCGATAGCCGCTTCTCGGTAAGCGGCAAGAAACCCGACGAACTGCGTCACCAGAATGAGAGGGCCCGGCGTGGTTTCGGCCAGGCCAAGACCCTCCAGCATCTCGCCTGGCTGTAGCCACTGGAAGTTTTCCACCGCCTGCTGGGCGACATAGGCAAGTACGGAATACGCGCCGCCAAACGTCACCATTGCCATCTTCGAGAAGAAAACCGCAATCTGTGAATAGACGTTGTCTTTGCCCAGCAATGCCAGCAACCCGCCGACCGTGAGCAGCCAGAGCAGCAGGCACGCCAGAGCTGCTCGTTTGGTGCCAGCTCGAACGACGATCTCCGTGTCGACATCAGATTCGGGTTGGACTGTCTTGTCCATCGCCATCCGCTTTGCAACGGCGTAGCCGATGACCCCCGCGCCCAGAACCACCAGCGGAAACGGCAAGCCAAATACAAACAGGGCGATGAATCCAGCCACCGCCAAGGCTGGCATCAATGACCCTTTGAGGGCTCGCCGGCCGATGCGAATCAATGCCTGCACGACTATCGCGAGTGCAGCAGCCTTCAGGCCGAAAAAAACGCCCTCGACCACCGCCAGATCACCAAGAGATACGTACAGCCAGGAGAGCGCAAGAATCGCGAAGGCGCCCGGCACAATAAATAGAACGCCAGCGACAATCCCGCCCTTTACGCCATGTAGCAGCCATCCGACATAGGTGGCCAACTGCTGGGCTTCCGGTCCCGGAAGAAGCATGCAGTAGTTGAGCGCATGCAGAAAGCGGGATTCATGCAGCCACTTTTTTTCATCGACGATGATTCTATGCATCAAGGCAATCTGCCCCGCTGGGCCACCGAAACTGAGAAACCCGATTCGGGCCCAGACGGCAAGCGCGTCTTTGAATGCAACCTCGCGCAACTCTTACTCCTTGTTCATGTATGTGATGCACTGAGGTCGCTCTCGATCCGCTGTCCTGCGCGCGGATGAACGGCGTTCGACAGCTGGCGGCCGGACCACTGGCGGCCTGCGGTCAGGCGCCCGCTCAATCAGAGGCCGAATAGGTGAGGGCAGCACTTACGCCAACCGAGACGAGCCAGACACCAATGACCGACGGCATTGAACTTGGCTGTTCGGGTCCGGAACTCAGCCTCAATGGCTCGCTGCTTTTCATGAGGCCCGACGCCCAAGCTCAGCCGCGGCCTTGCCGTAGGGGCGTAGCCCCGGAGGCAAGGACGTCGGCTGGAGCGCCTCGTCGGGCGGCACTATGGCTGAGGAATATCGAGGTCTTTACAGATGCGGCGAGCCAAGTGCTCATTGATCTCGGTGTGCCGAGGAACTGTGGTTGATTTTCCGCCCACTCGGTTTACGTACACAGAATGACTGTCACCCTCTCGAAGAAGCGCACAGCCATTGTGTTCCAAGTGTAGGACCAAGTTACGCCGCTTCACTATGCGGCTGCAACGAGACGCTCTTTGACGACCTGGCGCCCTTGAATGGACTCCTCCGCAAGAGTGCGATTTGCCTCCAGAACCAATTCGATTGCCTCTCGAAGGTTCTCACGAGCCTCCTCCAGCGTGGCCCCCTGCGTATTTGCGCCCGGCAACTCTTCTACAAAGGCAATGTAACCTTCAGGAACCTTCTCGAATACCGCCGTAAATTCCACAGGTATCTCCAATTGATGGCTGCCGAGTAGAAGCATAGCGCAATGCAGCTTCTGTGACGCCAAACGCACCAGCTCAGCCGACCGCAATCCGGAGCGAATCGGAGGGTTGTGGGTCGGCTGGAGCGACGTGTTGGACTACGCTACCGTACACCTGACGTAGCTTGCTTTTGCTGGACGTATACCGATTTAACTTCATTGTCGTCGGTGAGAGACATTGCAACCCTGTATCCGTCGTTGAAGATTGCAGACGCTTTTTCGAAATCACGATTTTTTGAATAATACGCCGTAGCAACGAGAGCAATTTGCGCGAAGAACACGCGGTGATGGTAGTAGTGCTGTGGCTCTTTCAAGCGGGTAGAAAAGAAGCGCATCGCCTCTTGCGCGTATTGCTCTGCGGGCACAAGCCCCATCTTGTCCCTGATGCCATTCTCTGGGGCGTTAATTCCTTTGGCAAAACCTTGAAAGAAGCCCTTTGCTGCGAGGTAGTCGGCGATCTCATCTCGTGACCGAACTCCTCCTTCGATGTGTACCCGCTCGTCCACGGCCTGACGAAGGTGGCGTTGGAACTCAGCATCGTCTTTCTGTTGCGCTTGAGCGAGCAAGCCGAATAAGCACATGGCTAAGCCGAGGAACAATAGGACTCTCACGATCTCACCTCTTGTAGTCCAACGCCAGTTAGATGGAACACGGCCGGCAGCCTATCCCGGCCGCGCGTCCGTATTATCTTTGCGGGCTTTTTGTACCGCCCTGTTTCTTCGGCACTTCGCCGATTTGCGGAGGGTTCACATGGAACCAAACCCGGTCACTGCGCAGGCGCCACGCTTGCTCGATCAGGTGCGGCATCGTGTGCGCGCCAAGCACTACAGCCTCCGCACCGCCGAATCGTCGTATGTGGATTGGATTAAACGCTTCATCCTGTTTTACGGCAAGCGGCATCCGCGAGACATGGGGGCTGTCGAGGTCGAAGCGTTTCTGACAAGTCTCGCGGTGGTGCGCAAGGTGTCGGCGAGCACGCAGAATCAGGCGTTGGGGGCGATCCTGTTTCTCTACTAGGAGGTCCTGGAGCTGGAGTTGCCCTGGCTTTCGGGCGTCACGCGCGCGAAGAAGCCGGAGCGTTTGCCCACGGTGTTGAGCCGGGCGCAGGTGCAGGCGCTGTTTTCACAGCTGGACAATGATCGCCAGCCGGCAGCGCGGGTGGTTCGGCTGCTGTACGGCACTGGTATGCGGCTGATGGAAGCCCTGCGTATGAGGGTCAAGGATGTGGACGTGACGGGGCACCAGATCACGGTTCGTGGGGGCAAGGGCGCCAGGGATCGCGTGACGATGTTGCCGCACGCGCTGGTGGAGCCGCTCTTGGCTCGCTTCGCGGAGCGCCGGAAGCTGTTCGATGCGGACCGTGCGGCGGGCGTGGCGGGTGTGTGGATCCCGGAAGCACTGGCAGCGAAGTTTCCCAATGCGTCGCGCGAGTGGGGATGGCAGTTCGTGTTCACGTCCAGCGGGTTGTCGGCCGATCCTTCGATCGGTGTGATACGGCGTCATCATCTGGATCAGTCCGCCGTGCAAAAGCTGGTGCGCCGGGCGGCGGTCCGGGTCGACATCACGGGGCCGGCGTCACCGCACGTGCTGCGGCATTCGTTTGCGACGCACCTCCTGGAGGGCGGCTACGACATCAGGACGGTGCAGGAATTGCTCGGGCATTCCGACCTAAGCACCAGGATGATCTACACGCACGTGCTCAACCGCGGTGGGCGTGGTGTGCGGAGTCCGCTGGATGGGTTGTGAGGCATCGGCGCGCGGAACTGGTTGAGCCCACGCCCTGCTGGCCCTCACCCCCGGCCCCTCTCCCGGGCGGGGGGAGCAAGATATTGATTCGCGCGCAGGCCTAGGAGCCTGTCGGATTTGATTCCACGCTGGAGGGGCGCAGGGGTTCCGGCGGACGATTTGCATGGATCATGCTGATCGAGTGGGGGAGAAAAGGTGGATCAGGATTGCGCACGCGGTTTTCCCCGTTCACTTTGTGGCCATTACATGCATCCGCTTCAAGTTGTAGCCCATGCACACCAGGTCCCACTCGCCGCTGACCTGGGTTTGGCCGCGTAACAGGCATTGGCGGAAGCCCAGCGTCTGTTTGATGATCCCAATGACCGGCTCCACCACTTGCTTGCGCAGACCGTAGAGCGCCTTGCCCTGCGGCGTCTTGAGCCACCACGCCATGCGGGTCATGGCATCGGCGTCGTCTGTGGGTTCGGGGGGCAGCGCGCCGAATCGCTGCAGCAGCGGCAGATGATGCGATTGCCGTGACAGCGCGATGCTCGGTGTGATCGGTGCTTGCCCCTGGGCGGGCACTGCGCAGGCCGCGACATTGGCGCTGGACAGATAGCCGTTGTCCGCCACCACGTCGGTCACCTGTCCCAGCGTCTTGGGCAGAGCGCGCAGGTGTTCCAGTGCGGGAATCAGTTCGCGCTTGTCGTTGGCTGCCGTGCTGAGGTGCCGGGCCACGATCAGCCGGCTGTCGATCTCCACCGCAGCCTGCGCGTTGTAGCCCTGGATAAAGCCGCCGCCCGGAGCCGGCAGGATGCGGGATTCACCATCGGTCAGATTGACCTGGTCCTTTTCACCCGGACCGCTCTGCGGGGGCTGCGGCTCGCGTCCGCCCGGCTTGCGGCCCGTGCGCTCGGCCTTGGCCTTGCGGGTCGCGAGCTTGGCCTCGTACTCGGCGCGCTCGCCGGCTTGGCGCACCGCTGCGCGACGCTCGATTTCAGCCTTGGCCGCGGCAATGCCCTGGAGACGATCTTCGCGACGCACCAGTTCGGCAGGAATATCCAGGCCGTCCGGCAGATCGCTGGCATCGGCCGCCTCGGCCTTCTTCAGCAGTTCAGCCACTTCGGCCTTGAGCTGCGCTTCCAGCCTCAAGGCGTGCTTCCACGACAGCGCCTTGTGCGCACTGGCATTGGCCTTGATCTTGGTGCCGTCCAGGGCGACTTTGCCGACCTTGAGCAGGCCCATCTGCTGCGCCACGCCCAGAATCTGTACAAACAACGCGCCGATCTCCTTCAGGAAACTCTTGCGGAATTCAGCCAGGGTGTCGTGATCCGGGTGCAGATTGGCGCAGATAAACCGGAACGCCACCGAGTCGTAACTGGCCCGCTCCAAAGCGCGCGAGGAGTACACCCCGGTGGCGTAGCCGTAAAACAGCACCGCTACCAGCAGCGAGGGGTGATAGGCCTTCTTGCCGCGCCCGCTATAGCGCCGCTCCAGGGCCGACAGGTCGAGCTGATCCACCACGTCCACCACGAATCGCGACAGGTGCTTGGCTTCCACCCACTCGTCCACCGACGGTGGCAGCAGATACGGCGTCGCACGATCTACTTCCAGAAATCGATGCCCCATCGTCTCGTCCCCGGTCAAATCTCGATGCGCTTCATACAGCACATTTCGAGCCGATAATCCGACAGGCTCCTAGCCCGGAACTTGCTCCTGGGCCTTCCGAAACGGAAGAAGACATGGCCACGCAAACCAAGGGAATTCTGGGCAAGCTGCAGGTGCTGGGGCGTAGTGGCCTGGGCGCGCCGCTGCTGTTGCTGAGCATCCTGGCGATGATGGTGGTGCCGCTGTCCACGGTGGTGCTGGATCTGGCGTTCACCTTCAACATCGCGTTGTCCATCGTGATCCTGCTGGCGGTGGTCAACGTCATGCGGCCGCTGGATTTCAGCGCGTTTCCCACAGTGCTGTTGCTGGCCACGCTGCTACGACTGGCCTTGAACGTGGGCTCCAGCCGCGTGGTGCTGATGCACGGGCACGAGGGCCCGCACGCGGCCGGACAGGTGATCGAGAGCTTCGGCGAGTTCGTGGTGGGCGGCAGCTTCGCGGTGGGCATCGTGGTGTTCGTGATCCTCACCATCGTCAATTTCATGGTGGTGACCAAGGGCGCGGAGCGGGTCTCGGAGGTGTCGGCGCGCTTTATTCTTGACGCGTTGCCGGGTCGCCAGATGGCGATCGACGCCGATCTGAACGCCGGATTGTTGACGCGTGACGAGGCCAAGGCACGGCGCGAGGAGGTGCGCGAGGAGGCCGACTTCTACGGCTCCATGGATGGTGCGTCGAAGTTCATCCGCGGCGATGCCATCGCCAGCATTCTCATTTTGTTCATCAATATCGTCGGTGGCCTGTTCATCGGCACGATGGAGCACGGGCTGGACATCGGCACCGCGGGCCGCAATTACACCTTGCTGACCATCGGTGATGGCTTGGTGGCGCAGGTGCCGTCGCTGCTGATGTCGGTAGCGGTGGCGGTGCTGGTGACGCGCATGTCGCGCGCCCAGGACATTGCCGGCACGGTGGTCCGTCAGGTGTTTTCCTCTCCGCGGGTGTTCGGCGTGGCCGCGGGGGTGCTGGGGCTGGTGGGCGTGGTGCCCGGCATGCCCAACCTGGTGTTCCTGGTGTTGGCAGGGGCCTGTGCCGGTGGCGCCTGGCTGATGGCGCGCCGCGCACGGCAGTCCAGCAGCGCGCCCGTCGAGACCCCAAAGACCGACCGTCCGGCGGAACTGAGCTGGGAGGACGTGCAGCCCGAAGACCCGCTGGGCCTGGAGGTGGGATATCGCCTGATCCCGCTGGTGGATCAGCGCCAGGGCGGCGAGCTGATGCCGCGCATCAAGGGCGTGCGCCGCAAGCTGACCCAGGAGCTGGGCTTTCTGGTGCCGCCGGTGCACATCCGCGACAACCTGGAGCTGGCGCCCAATGCCTATCGCATCACCCTGCTCGGCGTGCCGCTGGCCGACGGCGTGCTGTACCCGGATCGCGAACTGGCACTCAACCCGGGACGGGTGTTCGGCACGGTGGAAGGCATCGCGGTCAAGGACCCCACCTTCGGCATGGACGCGGTGTGGATCGAACGTGGCCGGCGCGAGCATGCGCAGTCCCAGGGCTACACCGTGGTCGATGCCGCCACGGTGGTGGCCACGCACCTGTCGCATCTGATCGGTGAGCACATCGCCGAGCTGTTCGGCTTCGACGAGGCGCAGCAGTTGCTCAACAGCCTGGGCAAGACCTCGCCCAAACTGGTCGAGGACCTGGTGCCCAAGACGCTGCCGCTGGCCGTCTTTGTCAAGGTGCTGCAGGGCCTGCTCAGCGAGCGCGTCTCGCTGAAGAACCTGCGCGTGATTGCCGAAGCCTTGGCGGAGGCGGCACCGCGAAGCCAGGATCCCGTCGTCCTGATCGGTGCCGCACGGGTCGCGCTGAGCCGGCAGATCGTTCAGGAAATCAATGGCCTGGAAGAGGAGCTGCAAGTCCTCACGCTGGAGCCTGCACTGGAACAGGTGTTGCAGACCAGCGTTTCGACGGGCAATGCCGCCCTGGAACCCGGACTCGCCGAACGCATGCACCAGTCACTGGCCAATCAGTCGCAACAGCAGGAGATCCAGGGCCGCGTGCCCGTGCTGCTGGTGCCGCAGTCGTTGCGCCCGGTGCTGGCGCGCTTCACCCGCCAGACCATTCCGGCGCTGCGGGTGCTGGCCTACAACGAAGTGCCCGAGTCCCGTCGCATTCGTATTGCCGGTGCCGTGGGAGCCTAAATGAAGATCAAGCGATTCACCGCCCCCAACATGCGCGAAGCCATGCGCATGGTGCGCGAAGAGCAGGGTGACGAAGCCGTGATCCTGTCCAACCGACGCGTGGAGGGCGGCATAGAAGTGGTCGCCGCCACCGACTACGACGCCGCCCTGGTCCAGCATGCCGCGCAGCGGCCGGACTCCGGTGGGGCCGCGGCACCCGTCGATTCGGGCCTTGTCCGGTACGCCGCTGCGCGTGATGTGCAGCACACACCGGCGGCGCCCCCCGTGCCGGCGCCGGCGCCTCGTGCGGCGCCGCCGCGCGGTGCGGCGGTGGAGCACGAGTTCGAACAGTTGCGCCGCGAGATGCAGACCATGCGCGCGTTGATGGAAGAACAGCTCTCCGGCCTGAGCTGGGCGACACTCAAGGCGCGCAACCCGGTGCGCGCCGAAGTCGTGCGCCGCCTGGTCGGCTACGGCATCGAACTCAAGCTGGCGCGTGAACTGGCCAGCGAATTGCCCGACGACATCACCGCCCAGCGCGCGCGCTTCCTGCCGATCGCGATGCTGGCGCGGCGCCTGCCCGCGTTCAAGAACGAATGGCTGGACGCCGGCGGCGTGATCTCGCTGGTCGGCGCCACAGGCGTCGGCAAGACCACCACCATCGCCAAGCTCGCCGCGCGCTACGTGCAGAGCTGGGGCCTGCGCGACGTCGCCCTGGTGACCACCGATCACTTCCGCATCGGTGCGCAGGAGCAACTGTTCACCTACGGCCGCCTGCTGGGCGTGCCGGTGCTCACCGCGGACAATCACGACGAACTGTGCCAGGCACTGGACAAGCTGCGTGATCGCAAGCTGGTGCTGATCGACACCGCCGGCATGTCGCCGCGTGACGAAAACCTGCAGAAGCAGTTTGCGCTGCTGTCCGGTCTGTCGGTACCCAACCGCACGGCGCTGGTGCTGTCGGCCAGCAGTCAGGCGCCCGACCTGGACGATCAGTTCCGTCGCTTTGCGCCGGCCGACCCCAGCGCGGTGATCCTGACCAAGCTCGACGAGGCCTCGCGCATCGGTGCGGCGCTCTCATGCCTGGTCCGTCACGGCCTGCCGCTGGCCTACACCACCGACGGTCAGCGCGTGCCCGAAGACCTCACTGCCGCGCGCCCCGACCAACTGGCGCTGCGCGCCGCACGTGCTCTGGCCACGCCACCGGAATCGGATGACGAAGAAATGTCCCTGCAGTTCGCCGGAGCGGTAAATGCCTAAAGTATCGATCGATCAGGCCGCTGGCCTGCGGCTGCTGCGTCCGGCCCGGCCGGTGCAGGTCATTGCCATCACCAGCGGCAAGGGCGGAGTGGGCAAGACCAGCGTGTCGGTCAACCTGTCCACCGCCATGGCCATGGGTGGCCGCCAGGTGATGCTGCTCGACGGAGATCTTGGCCTGGCCAATGTCGATGTCATGCTCGGCCTGCAGCCGAGCCGCAATCTGTCGCACGTCCTCGAAGGTCTGTGCACGCTGGAGGACACGCTGCTCGCCGGCCCGGCCGGACTGACCGTGGTGCCGGCCTCCAGCGGCCGCAAGAACATGGCCGAACTCACCCGCGCCGAAAACGCCGGCCTGATCCGCGCCTTCTCGGAACTCAGCCGGCCGCTGGACGTGCTGGTGGTGGACACGGCAGCCGGCATCGCCGATTCGGTGATCAGTTTCGCGCAGGCGGCGCAGGAGGTGGTCGTGGTGATCTGCAACGATCCGGCCTCGCTGACCGATGCCTATGCGCTGATAAAGGTGCTCAACCGCGACCACGGCGTGGAGCGCGTGCAGGTGCTGGCCAACATGGTGCAGAGCCTCACCGAAGCCCGCGAGGTGCACGAGAACCTGCGCCGCGTCGCCGAACGCTTTCTCGACATCACGCTCAACTTCATGGGCTTCGTGCCGCAGGACGAATGGCTGCGCCGCGCGGTGCGCCGTCAGCAGGCGGTGGTGCAGGCCTACCCCAACAGCGCCGCGTCGCTGGCCTTCATGCAGCTGGCCAAGAAGGTCGAAACCTGGGGCAGCCCGCGCGGCGCGCGCGGCAATCTCGAATTCTTCGTCGAACGCCTGATCGGTCGCGGCAGCGAACCGGTCGGCGAAGCGGTGGCCTGAGATGAGCGCCCTGGCACACGAAGCACTGCAGCGCTACCGCGCCGCGCAGACCGACGAGACCGAGCTGGTCAGCCGGCATGCCGGCCTGGTCAAGCGCATTGCCTATCACCTGGCTGCGCGCCTGCCGGCCAGCGTCGAGATCGATGATCTGATCCAGGCGGGCAGCATCGGCCTGCTGGAGGCCGTGCGTCACTACCAGGGAGATCGCGGCGCCAGTTTCGAGACCTATGCCGGCATCCGCATTCGCGGCGCCATGCTCGACGAACTGCGACGCGGGGACTGGGCGCCACGCTCGCTGCATCGAAGGGCGCGCGCGGTCGAAGCAGCGATGCGCGCCATCGAACAGCAGACCGGGCGCGAGGCACGCGACACCGAGGTGGCCGAACATCTCGGTCTGAGCCTGGACGATTACCACGCCGCAGTCAGCGACGCGGCGCGCTGCCAGGTGCTGTCGGCCGACGCCTTCGACGACGGCGACGGTTACGACGCGGCCGCCGAGCATGGCGATCCCGGGCAGCAGTTCGACCGCGAGGCTTTCCAGCAGGAACTGGTGGGCGCCATCGCCGGGCTGCCCGAGCGCGAACGCCTGGTGATGTCGCTGTACTACGAGCGCGAACTCAACCTCAGGGAAATCGGCCGCGTGCTGGAGGTCAGCGAAAGCCGGATCTGCCAGATCCACGGCCAGGCGCTGCTGCGGTTGCGCGCGCGGCTCGGAGACTGGGCGGACGTGGCCCTCGGCTAGTTGCTCAGTCAATCAAGAATGCGGTTCAACGCAAAGGTCGCAAAGCTGAAGAAGCAGGCACGCCAAGGATGAAAAGTTCTACACGCCGCCGACTTTGCGTTCTCTAGTTTCTCCTTTGCGCCTTCGGGTTAAGGCTTTTCTCATCAACATCGGGACGGAAGCATGGACAAGAATCTGAAAATCCTGATCGTGGACGACTTTTCGACGATGCGGCGCATCGTCAAGAATCTGCTGCACGACCTGGGCTACACCAATACCCACGAGGCCGACGACGGCAAGACCGCCTGGCCGCTGCTGCAGAGCGGAGGATTCGACTTCGTGGTGACCGACTGGAACATGCCCGGCATGACCGGCATCGACCTGCTCAAGGCGATCCGCGGCGAGCCCAGGCTCGCCGGGCTGCCGGTGCTGATGGTCACGGCCGAGGCGCAGCGCGACCAGATCATCGAAGCGGCCAAGGCCGGGGTCAACGGCTACATCATCAAGCCGTTCACCGCCGTCACACTCAAGGAAAAGCTCGACAAGATTTTCCAGCGCCTGGCCGAAGCCGCCTGAGTCGGACTGGAGACCGCTCGTGAACGCTCCCTTGAACAACACCCCCGGGCGCGCCGACCAGATCCGGCGTCTGCAGGAACTCACGGCACTGCTGGAGGCCGGCGACGACACCGCCTTCGAAGCCCGCTTTGCCAGCTTTCTGCAGGCGCGCGATCAGGGGCTGTTCGTCAGCGTCGCCAAGCTCACCCGCAGCCTGCACGACGCGGTGCGTGAACTGCGTTTCGATGATCGCCTGTCGACCCTGGCCGGCCGCGAGATCCCGGACGCCTGCTCGCGCCTGGATTACGTGGCCAAGGTCACGGAGCAGGCCGCGCACAAGACCCTGGACCTGGTCGAGGAATGCCAGAAGCTGACCCAGGACATCGCCCTGGCCACGCACGATCTGTCCGCCGCCTGCCAGCGCGCGCAGGCCTACTCCTGCTCGCCCTATACGCTGTCCGGCCTGGTGGTGAGCGTGGACGAGACCCGCAGCCATATCGTCGACACCACCACAGACCTGCGCGAGCGCCTGTCGCGGCTGGCTCAGGCGCAGGAATACCAGGACCTTGCCGGGCAGGTGATCCGCAAGGTCACGCAACTGGTCAAGAGCGTCGAAGGCGCGCTGATCGAATTGCTGCGTGCTTCCGGGGGGCTCACCCAGGGCCGTGCGGCCGAGTCAGCCGAAGCGGTGCTGCACGGTCCGGCCATCGATGGCGTGACACCGGCTGCGGTGAGCCAGGACGATGCCGATTCGCTGCTCGCCGAGCTGGGCTTCTGAGGCCGATGCGCACATGAGCGACGTCGACGACGACATCCGGGCCGATTTTCTCGCCGAGGCCGGCGAGCTGATCGACAAGCTCGGCCACCAACTGGTGGAGCTGGAATCGCGTCCGCACGACGCCGACCTGCTCAACGCCATCTTTCGCGCCTTCCACACCGTCAAGGGCGGCGCCGGATTTCTGGGTGTTCACGCGCTGGTCGAGCTGTGCCACGCCACCGAGGACGTGTTCAACCTGCTGCGTGGTGGCAAGCGCAGTGTCGATGCGCCGCTGATGGACGCGGTGCTGCAGGCGGTGGACCGGGTGCAGTCGATGATGGCCGACCTCGGTGCCGGCCGCGAGCCGGTCGCCGCGCCACCCGAGCTGATCCTTGCGCTGCACGACCTGGCCAGCGCCAGCCCGGCAGTTTCCGTTGCTGAGCGGCCCGCAGCAGCACCGGCGAAGAAGAAGAAGCCCCGCAGCAAGGCCGCGCCGACGACACCGGCGCCGACGTCTGAGTCCAAGCTGATCGGCGACGACGAGTTCGAGGCCCTGCTCGATCAACTCCACGGTGGCCAGGCCCCGGGCAAGGCGGCCGTATCGCCGCCACCCGCCGCGGCCAAGCCGTCGGATGACACCATCACCGAAGACGAATTCGACGCGCTGCTGGACCAGATGGCGGCGCAGAGGAAGCTGGCGATGACCTCCGGCGCCGCTGCCACAGATCCGCAGCCGCAGCCGCGCACGTCACCGGATGCGCCGAACTCTGCGGTACGCAACCCGGCGACGGCCGCGCCCGCCGCGCCCGCAGCGACTGCACCGGCGCCGGCTGCGGAAACAACCGTGCGCGTCGACACCGGCAAGCTCGACCGCATGATGAACGGCGTTGGCGAGCTGGTGCTGGTGCGCAATCGGCTCAAGGCCCTGGCCGTCGGTGCCGGCAGCGATCTGGCGCGCGCCGTGCGCGAGCTTGACTTCATCACCCGCAGCCTGCAGGGCGCGGTGATGCAGGTGCGCATGCAGCCGGTCGGCAAGGTGTTCGCGCGCTTTCCCAAGCTGGCGCGTGACGTCGCCCGCGGACTGGGCAAGCAGGTCGACGTGGTGCTGGTGGGCCAGGACACCGATCTGGACAAGAACCTGGTCGAAGCGCTGGCCGACCCGCTGGTGCACATGGTGCGCAACAGCGTGGATCACGGCATCGAGATGCCCGAGCTGCGCATTGCGCGCGGCAAGCCGGCGGCCGGCCGGATCCGCCTGGAGGCGCGCCAGGAAGGCGACCACATCCGCATCAGCGTGCGTGACGACGGCGCCGGCATCGACCCCGAACGCATCCGCGCCAAGGTGGTTGAAAAAGGCCTGCTCGACAGCGCCGCCGCCGCGCGCCTGAGCGCCGACGAATGCCTGCAGCAGATTTTCCTGCCGGGGTTTTCGACCAAGGACCAGGTCAGTGACCTGTCCGGTCGCGGCGTCGGCATGGACGTGGTCAAGCAGAAGATCCGGGCCCTCAACGGCACCGCGGTGATCGAGTCGCAGCCGGGGCAGGGCAGCGTGATCCACCTGCGCGTGCCGCTGACGCTGGCGATCCTGCCGGCGCTGATGGTGGACGCGGGCAACCGCCAGTTCGCGCTGCCGCTGAGCCTGGTCGCCGACGTGTTTGCGCTGGACACCTCCGCGGTGCGCCAGGTCGGGCACTGGCCGGTGGTACCGCTCAAGCGCGAGAACCTGCGCCTGATCGACCTCGAACGCTGGGCCGGTGGCGCGGTGGACGAACGCGCGGTGCGTCACGTGGTGGTGGTGACATTGGCCGAGGAACGCTACGGCCTGATCGTGTACCAGGTGCGCGGCCGCGAGGAGGTGGTGATCAAGCCCCTGGGCGCATCTCTGCGCGGTCTGTCCGGAGTGGCAGGCGCCACGGTCACCCCGCAGGGTCGCGTGGCGCTGATCGTGGACGTACCGGGTCTGGTGCAGACCCACGCCCGAGGACCCTGAGATGGACGTGCTGAGCATCGTCGGTTTCCTGCTTGCGGTGGTCGCGCTGGTCGGCGGCTCCATCCTCAAGGGCAGCGGCGTGGCCGCACTTTGGGGGCCGGCGGCGTTCGTGATCGTGATCGTCGGCACGCTGGGGTCGATCACCGTGCAGACGCCGATGAAGAACTTCAAGCACGGCATGAAGATGGCACGCTGGGTGTTCTTTCCGCCGGTGCTCGACGGCGCCGGCCTGATCGCGCGCATCGTCGAGTGGAGCGTGGCCGCCCGCAAGCAGGGTCTGCTGGCGCTGGAGGCCAGCATCGCCACCGAGACCGATGGCTTCGTCCGCAAGGGCCTGCAGATGCTGGTCGACGGCGCCGAGCCGGAAACCATCCGCAACACCCTGGAGACCGAACTGCAGGCGCGTGAGCACTTCGACCTGGCGGGCGCCAAGGTGTGGGAAGGCATGGGCATCTATGCGCCCACGCTGGGCATCATCGGCGCGGTGATGGGCCTGATGGCGGTGATGCAGAACCTGGCCGACCCATCCAAGCTCGGGACCGGCATCTCGGCGGCGTTCATCGCCACCATCTACGGCATTGCCAGCGCCAACCTGTTCTTCCTGCCCATGGCATCCAAGCTCAAGGGCGTGGTGGGCGACCAGACCCGCGTACGCGAGATGATCATCGAAGGCCTGATCGCCATCAGCCAGGGCGAAAATCCGCGCGTGATCGAGGCCAAGCTGCAGGGGTTCCTGCATTGAACGCCGGGAGCCAGGCGTGAGGCGTGAGGCGCATCGGCGGGCGTCAACTGTCGGGCAGGTGTCCGCGACGACGTTCGCCTCGCCCCTCGCTCCTCAACCCTCTCCCCTCACTCCCGACACCTCGCGCCGTTAGTCATGGCCCGCAAACACAGACACGAAGACCACATCAACCACGAGGCCTGGGCGATTCCCTACGGAGATCTGATCACCCTGTTGCTGGCCTTCTTCGTGGTGATGTACTCGATGTCCTCGATCAACGAGGGCAAGTACCGCGTGCTGTCGGATTCGCTCAAGGCCGCCTTTGGCGGGCCGCCGCGTTCGGCGGTGCCGATCCAGATCGGCCCGAAGGCGGCCAGTCCGGCCCAGCGCAGTGCGCCGCAGATCATTGCCAGCGCCGCACCTCCGGGTGCCGACCCCGACGCCCTGGGTCTGCAGCGGCCGCAGATCAGCAAGCCGATCACCTCGCGCATGCCCGGCCATGCGCTGCAGGTGCAGGCGGCGCAAGCGCGACAGCGGCGCGCGCTCAACCGCATCGGCGACGAGGTCCATGCCGCGCTTGGCGACCTGATCGCGCAGGATCTGGTGGTGGTGCGTCGCACCGAGTTCTGGCTGGAGGTCGAGATCCAGGCCGACATCCTGTTCGCCAGCGGTTCGGCCCGGATCGACACCGCCGCGCTGACGGTGCTCGATCGTCTGGCAAAGGTGTTGCAGCCGTTTCCCAACCTGCTGCGCATCGAGGGCCACACCGACGATGTGCCCATTGCCACCGCGACGTATCCCTCCAATTGGGAGTTGTCCAGTGCGCGTGCCGCGGGGGTCGTGCACCGCTTCATGGCACAGGGCATCGATCCGCGGCGCATGACCGTGCAGGGTCTGTCTCAATACCAGCCGGTGGCCGACAACAGCGCCGCAACCGGGCGTAACCGCAACCGGCGCGTGGTCATCGTCGTCCTGGCCGACGAAGCGGCACCGGTTCCGACCGCCGTCAATTCGAGCCTCACCACGACCGCGATGGCGCCATCGTTGGGGACCCCGCCTGCCGGCGGCGCCGGCAGCATCGAGGAGCACGCCAGACCATGATCGAAGCCTCCATCACCGCCGACCTCGCGCGTCCCGCCGCCGCCCTGCGCGTGGATGCCCATGGCAATGCCCAGGACAGTGCCGATGCAGGCCAGGGCCTGCGGCGCTGGATCGGCTTCGAGCTGTCCGGACAGCTATACGGCGTGCCGATTCTCGCCGTGCAGGAAGTGCTGGCGCAGGCCGAGATCGAACCGGTGCCGGGCGCGCCGCACCAGGTGCTGGGCGTGATCAACCTGCGCGGCCAGATCGTCACGGTGATCGACCTGCGCCTGCTGCTTGGGCTGACTGCCGCCCGTGAAGCCGCCGGACCGCTGATCGTCTTCGACAGTGGCGGCGAGGTGCTGGCGGCGCGGGTCGACCGGGTCACCCACGTCCGGCAAATCCCGGATCGCGCGATCCGGCCGGCACCGGCCACCGGCGCGCAGCGTTCACCCGCCGTGTGCGGGCTGGTGTCGCGCGAAGGCGGCCTGATGACCCTGCTCGACGTGCCGGGCATGCTGGCCTGACCGCGTCAACGCGGCGCAGGACCGACGGCCCTCAGGTGGCGGGATTCCGGCACCCGGCGATGCGGGGCTGACGGGATTCCGTCAGCGCAGCCGAAAAGTGCCGGTCATCGGCCGTGCCGCGGATTCGCAACCCGTGATCCTGCAAGCTCTGCTCCACACGCACTGAAGACCAGACGGATGTTCGCCGGCACGGTGCGAGACCCATTCATCGCATCAGTGACCGGCCGGGCACGCCGCCGGCCGTAGGGAGCAGGTCATGGCGGGGAGAAACGACACCACGGTTCGGCACGGTCCGCAGGCCCTCGGCGGATTTGCCGCCACGGTCCCGGTCGTCGCCGGCGCGCCGGAGTCGGGACGCGGGACGTCGATGCTGGTGCTGGTGCTGGTGCTGGCGACGCTGCTCGGCGCCTGCTCGACGCCCCGGCACCGGCCCTACGATCCGGTACAGCGCGAGCGCATCCAGCGCCTGGCCCTGCTTACCCCATCGCTGCCCGACGACTACGACGTGCGCATCGTGGTGCATCCCGGACAGAGCCTGGGGCTGGTCGGCCTGCTGGTGGCAGAGGGCGACATGCTGATCAAGTCGGACGAATTCAACGACCGCATGCGCCAGCAGGGGCACCGCGATTGCAGTACCTCGTTTTCACAGCATCTGCAGGCCGGACTGACCGAGTCCGGCTACAAAGTCGTGCCGAGGTGGGTGCGGCGATCACCCGGATCATTCGGGTTCCTTGAACACTATCCGCAGTCCGACGGCTCGGTCGATGCCTACCTGGACCTGTACTCCGAGCGCGTCGGCTACACCGCCACCGGTCTGGGCACTCCCTACCGGCCCACCGTCTATCTCAACGTGCGCCTGGTGCGGGCCAGCGATCACCGCGTGCTGTACCAGGACCGCATCGCCTACAACGCCTTCGGCGACGGCGACGGAGCCATCACCCTCAGCGCCGGGCGCGACTACGAGTTCCGCGGCATCGACCACCTGCTGACCGACCCCGACCGCGCGTTCGAAGGTCTGCAGGTGGCGATGCGCGCCACTGGCGAGGCCCTGGCCCTGCAACTGCGCTGAGTGCCAGTGAACATTTCCACTGCTCTGGTCTTCCGCGCTCGTCCGTTGCGCTCAATATTTCGCGTGCCGGCCCGGCCCGGACTGGCTCCGCTGGGGACGAAAGATTCACCGGCTCAGAAATCTGTTCGAGACCCGAAGATGATGAACACCCTCCTGCTGCGGCTCGCCGTTCCCCTGC
>JAJFJX010000063.1 GCA_021773655.1 Panacagrimonas sp. | reverse complement strand
CGCCCACACGCAGTCTCGCCAACACCACCACCGCAACAAACCTTTCGGCGTTCTCCTGATTTGGAGAGTTTGGTTTCGCCAGCTGTGCGCCGCTGATCGGCGCAAGGAGTTGGTGCCAGTCCCAGTGGGCGACGTTGAGTTGGTCGCCGACGCGCTCGCTGTGGGCGCCAGCGGGGCTGTCGCCATCCCCGCTGGCGTCCTGCGCTTACGATCAAAGGTCGAGGACGACCAGACCAATTATGGGGAGAAACCATAGATGCCAACGTGGACCCCCGCCCTAGACCCTCGCGAAACGAAAAAGTATCAGGCCCAGTTCGCGAAAAACATCCCGACCGGTGCGATCCTGTCGTCGCCTGTCGTGACCCCGCCTCAAGAGGCCATTGACGCTGGGCTGGTTGCGGCCAGCGAAGACGTCGTCGACGACCCTGACACCGGGGAAACCGATACCGCCGTCGAAATCACATTCTCGGTCCAGGCGGGCAACCAAGCCGACGTCGGTTGGAGTAACGCCGGGCAGGTGTTCCCTATCATCGTCGGGGCGACCGTTTCGGCGACGGGTGAAGTGCTCAACCAAGCATTCAACCTGACGGTGAAGAAATCCGGGGCGCCGGCCATCACTTGGTCTTATGACCCGGCACTCTCTCGCGACTTGGACCAGGTCCGGTTCCGGGTGCAGGACATCAACTCGGCCAAGCCGCTGTTGCAGGATCAGGAAATCCTCGGCCTGTTGGTGGGTGACTCGGTTCTCGGTGCGTCCATCAAGGCGGCCCGCGCGCTTTCGGCGCGGTTTGCGATGAAAGTGACGACCGCGGCCGACGGCGTTCGTGTCGAGCTCAGCAAGCGCAGCGAAGCGTATTCCAAACTGGCTGATCAGCTCGTGAAGCAACGCAACGATGAGACCAGCGCTCAGGCGTCGTTGGCCAACGGCAACATGGCTGTGCCATTGGTCGGTGGGGTGTCGGTCTCGGAAATGACGACCGTTCGTGCCAACACCGACCGACCGGCATCACGGGTTCGGGTCGGCATGCACGACAACCCCAACATCCCGGACTGCTAGATCGTGTCGATCTTCGACCAAGATGAAGTCGATGCCCTGGTCGACATGCTCGAAGAAAGCGACCTGGAAATCGCCCTTGTTCAAACCGCAGTCGTGGCGAACGCATCGCAGCCTTGGAAACAAGATTCGGCGGTTCCGGCCTCGTACCCGGTCAAGGCAATTAGGGCCTCATTCAAGATTGAAGAGATCAGTGGGAACATTCAACTCGGAGATAAGAAGCTCCTGATCAGCCCAAGGGATCTCCCCGCACTTGTGGAGCCAACGACCGCCGACGACGTCATTGACGGTGGTGTGACGTACTCAGTCGAGGACGTCCGCACGATCAAGCCTGGCGCGGTGGCGATGCTCTACGTTCTTGCGGCGCGTGAGAAATGAGCACAACGCTCACATACGATCAGGGACACGACGAAATCCTGGATTTCGTCAAGGCGGCTTGGGATCTCGGGCCCATCAACCCGGTTCCATTCGTGGATTGGGAAGAGAACCTAAATGTGGACCCTCCAAATGGAGCGACATGGGCTCGGGTGAAGGTCGACTTCAGCGTCGGTCCAGGCCGGTTGTCCCATGGCCCGGTAGATGTCGGAAACCAGGCGATGTTCGGCCGCGCCGGCATCCTGTTCATTCAGATATTTGTGCCGGAGGGTGAAGCGACTTCCCCCCTCCGCCAGCTTGGCGACCACATGGTGAAGGCTCTTGAAGGTAAGCACACGACCTCGGGCATCAAGTTTATCGAAGTGAACTACGTCTCCGTGGGGCCGGACCCGCTTGGCTCTCACGCCCAGGTAGTGGCCGCTTTCGAGTACGAAGTAACACGATAAACCAATCCATCAACGGAGACTAAGAACGCGCTGAGTTGGCGCGTTTTTTTGTGCCCGAAATTTGGGACTGGGCAACCCGGAACTGCTGCGGCGCGAGACGCCGCGTCCCTCAGAAGGAGCCCCCAAAATGTCCAGCTCAAATACGGTTCAGGTCGCTATCTCCCCTGAGTCAACTCCTGGCACGACGGACGCCAACCCGGTCTTCGAAGTCCTGCGAACCACCGGTCAGCCGGGTTTCGGCGGGACCCCGAACACGGTTTTGCCTGACGAAATCCGCGCCGATAGCCAGATCGACGACACGATCCTGATCAGCGAAGACGTCGCGGGGGACATTCCGTTCCAAGCATCGTTCGGCGCGCAGGACACGTTGTGGGCCGGCGCGCTGCGGAGCAACTGGGTCGAACGCCCAACCATCCTCAACACCGCTCCGGACACAGAAATCACTGGCGTCACGGACGTGGACGATACCGTTGCCGTCGCCGCGGGCGGCGCCGCCTTTGTGCTGGGGCATTTGGTTCTCGCGTCCGATTTCACCAACGCCCCGAACAACGGCATCTTCCGGGTCAGTTCATCGACCGGAACGACGGTTGTCTATGGCGGCACCCCGACTCTTACCGATGAGTCCGCGCCGCCCGCTGGTGCGCGTATCAGGGTTGTCGGCTTCGAAGGTGTAACCGGTGATATCACCGCCACGACCGTAAGCGGCAACGCCCTACTTTCCAGCACTCTCGACTTCACCACCCTTGGGCTGGTGGTCGGTGAGCGCGTCAAGGTTGGCGGCGCCGCGGCCGGCACCAAATTCGACACGACTTTCGACAATGGTCTGTGCCGTATAAGCGCGATCGCCGCCAACCGGTTGTCGTTTGATGAGGTCCCGGTCGGTTGGGCAACGGACAGCGGTTCCGGCAAGACGATCCGATGCTTCATCGGCGACTACCTCCGCAACGGTCTGCTCGAGACCAAGGTGTTCACCACTGAACGCATCTTCAACAGCCACAGCCCGGCCACGTATGAGTACGGCAACGGGATGCAAATCGGCACCGCCAGCCTAGAACTGCCCGATCGAAACCCGATCTCCGGCAGCTTTGGTTTCCAGGGACGGACGCTGCAGCCATATGTGAACACCCGGTTCTCCGGCGCCACACAAACGCCGGCACCAGCGAACGAGATCTTCTCAACCGGCGCTCACATCATCGAATATCGGTTCGACGGCAACATCCTGACGGCCAACAACAAGATCAACACAGCCTCGATGACCCTGGATCATTCGTTGCTGACCAAGACCGAGCATGGCGCGCTGGGTGCTGCAGGGTTTGTCTACGGTGAGACGAACATCAGCCTGCAGCTCAATACCTACTTCGACGACAAGTCGTTTGTCGAAAAGGCGCGGGTGAACGGTGAGGCGTCCTATTTCGTCGCGACCCGTGACGCCGGCAACCACATTTGGACCATGGACTGCCCGCGCGGCAAGGTCGTGGGCAAGCCCGAAAATCCGGGTAAGAACTCGTTCGTGTTCGCGAACCTGACGATGCAATCGCTGCGCCACCTC